>CANOLZ010000004.1 GCA_947567075.1 uncultured bacterium | reverse complement strand
GTATAATGCAATATTATAATTCCTTTCCATCTGTTTCTTTCTCTCTTCTTTTTTCTATTTTTTTATATACTTCTTCCTCAATTAAAGGAGGATGGCAATTCCATAACATTTGCCACTGTCCCTTGTCTATATTTTCTTTTTTTCCGCTCCAAGGAAGGGTCCTTGTTTTTCTTAAAGGCCGGTGTCCCCTATATACAGGATTCACTAGCATTCTCCCAATAACTTTATCATCCCATACTCCTTTTCCATCTGTCCTATCTCTCTTTAGTATTCCCTTTTTTGCAAAATAACGGCAGGGGGAAAGGACTCCTTCTTCATTAAGCTGCCTTCTTATATCCCTGATGTTTACTCCGTCTCCATACTTTTGAAATATTTCTTTTACTACCAATCCTGCTTCAAAATCAATTTGAAGTTTCCTCTCTTTATCCAATTGATATCCATAAGGAGGGCAGGAACCTACGTACTCTCCCCTTTCTTGTTTGATTCTAATAGTGCTCCTTATTTTATCTCCAATATCTCTTTTATAAAAGTCATGGATAATATTTTTAATGGGGACTAAGAAAGTTCCCCTCTCCTCCTTGTGAAAGGTGTCATAATTATCTTGGACTGAGAGGAAGCGAACCCCCATTTTGGGAAATATATATTCTAAAAATCTCCCTGCTTCAATATAATTTCTTCCAAATCGAGATAAATCCTTTACTACTATACAATTGATCCTTCCTTTTCTTATTTCCTCTATCATAGAGTAAAACCCCGGCCTGTGGAAATTTCCACCACTCCATCCATAATCCTCAAATTCCTGCATTAATAAAATTTCTGGATAATTTTTTAAATATTCCCGAATAATCGTCTTTTGTGTTTCCAAGCTCTCCTCTTCCCCTTCATGGGATAATCTGACATATATAGCAGCCTTATATTTCTTCATCTCTCTGCTTTCCTCTGATTTCTCCCTTTGTTTCCTGCTTTTTCTACTCATTGCCCTATCCCTTCTCTCATTGTTATTGTTATTGTTTTATCCGAATATACGAGTATTTCCCTGACATACACAGACAAAGACGTAAGCTCCTTTTCTTTCAATACTTTTTTTGTATATTCTAGTATTTTCTCCTCCCTGATAGAACATCCTAGACATCCTGTTCCATACTTTTTGGAAACACATACATAATAAACATATTCTTTATCCCCTCGTTTTACTTTTTTTCTCATCATAGGTTCTTTGCAGAAGGCACAATGAGCCAGTCCAGAAAACAAGTAGGTTGTTTCCCTTCCTGGCGCTGTTCTTTTATCCTTTTTTAAAAGTTCTCCTACAATTTCATATATTTCTTTTGATATAATGGGTTCATGAGCTTTTTCCGTAATGATCCAATCTTTTTTTTCTTTCTCTATTATCTCCTTTGTCTTATAATTTTTCGTTGTTCTCTTTCCTTGAATAAGAGTCCCTATATAAATGCTGTTTTCCAATACTCTTCCCACTGCAGTAGGAGACCATCCTCCCTCATTTCCCTTTGCAAATCCACTTTGATAAGAATCCCCTTTCCATTTCTTATATTGATAAGGGGACAATTCACTCCTTTGGTTTAATAAACAGGCAATCCTGCCTTGGCTATATCCTTGAAGCTTCCATGAAAATATTTCTTTTACTACCATAGATGCATAGGGATCTGGAATTAGGCGGCTTCGATCCTTTGGATCCTTAATATATCCATAGGGTGCAAAAGAACCTGTAAACTTTCCCTGCTTTCTTCTCATAGACAAGTGGCTTTGAATTTTCATGGAAATATCTCTGCTATAATAGTCATTAAGCAAATTGACCAGAGGCAGGTAAATCATTTCTCCTCTTCTATGGGCATAGATGCTGTCATATCCATCGTTTACCGAAATAAACCGTACTCCCATATTAGGAAAAACTCTCTCTATATACATGCCGCTTTCTATATAATTTCTGCCAAATCGAGATAAATCTTTGACAATGACGCAGTCTATCTTTCCTTTTTCAATGTCTTCCATCATATGCAAAAATCCAGGTCTTATAAAATCACCTCCCCGATACCCTTCATCTATATACTGTGTACATAGTATAATTTCTTCCCTTCTCTTTACGTACTCTTCGATTAATCTTTCTTGGTTTTCTATGCTTCCTTTATCCTCCTTTGACATTCGAATATAGGCTCCAGCATAATATATTTTTCTCCTCTCCATAACCCATCTCCTATGTGGAATATCTTTTTTCTACTTTATGAGATGGGCATCTCGTCCTATTCCCTTGGAAGTCTTTTACTATATCTAACTACCCTTTCTATTTTTTTATAGAAATAAAAAAGAGAGTCCGCTTTAGGCGGAGGCTCATAAGAAAGTAAATGAAATTTTTCGGTAGATCCGAATCTTTCCTAACATAAGTAAAATAAATTTCAATCGTCACATGCTTTCTTCCACCAATTTTCTCTGGGTTATGGATGACGATTTTTTCAATCAGTTCGTTGGCTGCCCCAACGTCAAGCTCCTGCATATCGGAATACCGTTCTGCGAGCTGTGGACTTATGTCAATACTATGGACACAAAAAGTGGAACGGTCGAGCTGATTTCTTAAGCTCTTCCACCTCCTTTTGCTGGGGTGTCATATAACCAATAGCACTATGAATCCTTTTTCGTTTATACCAGCCTTCTATGTACTCAAAGATTGCCCTGTGGGTTTCTGCTTCCTCCGATAGGTATGGAGATAGATTTCTTCTTTCTTCAGCACACAATGGAAGGACTCCATACAGGCATTGTCATAGGGATTCTCCTTTCGGCTAAAAGAATGCAGGATTCCCTTTCTGGTCAGGTGGTTTTCAAACATCTGGCTCGTGTATTGGCTCCCAAGGTCACTATGCAGGATGCTCCCCTTTGTATCCCTGACATTCCGGCATGCATTCTTTAGCGCCTTTACTGCCAGTTCTGCTGTCCTGGATGTGCCATAGGCATACCCGATGATCTTGGGGCTGCACAGAACCATGACTGACGCCAGGTAGGTCCATCCTTCTTTCTGTACATAAATATAGGGAATATCTGTCCACCCTTTTGGTGAATGGTTTGCGTCCCGAAATTGCGTTTTAGGATATTCTCCTTATTATCTGGGATACTGCCGTGGTTGGAATGGTGGTTGTACTTCTTTACTACAACAGAGCGCAGCCCCTGCTCTGCCATAGGTCTCTGTACTGGCTTGAGACTACAGGGTATGCCATTCCCATTCCGTGTGCGGCATATTTTGCCTGCCTCATATCTCTGTTTTGAGTCATCCTATGCCTGTTTCACATCCCGGCCGAATTCTCCGTACATCTTCCTCTTATTTGAGGGTACACAAACCAAAGCCTTGTAATAGGTGCTTCTTGGGAACTTCAAGGCGCTGCATTTCTTTGTGCAATGTTTTATATTCCTTAAGTGTAACCGTTTCATTGTCAGATATTTTCACTGGGGAAAGCTGCTTTACCCAGCCGCTGATGGTACTTCGATTTACGACCTATTCACGTTCCAGCTGTGGATACGAGGTTCCCCAGGAATTGTACAGATCCACCATCTGTTGTTTAAATTCCGCAGTGTAAGATTTTTGGTTTTTCGCCATATGGGTCATCTCCTTTGCTCTTTCATTTGATAGTTTAGGTTGTTCCACTTTTCTTGTCCACACTTATAGACTAACACCACCGAGTAGCAAGCAGAGCCAGTCGGAATAATTGGATGCAGTGATTGATTTCACAGACAGATTGCGGTATAATAAAAAAAAGTAAGTATAAGTAAATGAACAAAGCAAGGTTTGTGATATGGGGCATCTGTGAGGCGGTGCGTACCAATGCAGAGTAGTCTGGCAGAAACACGCTTTAGGGGATGCGAAAATGACGGAAAACAATACAAGCAATATCGGCTTTGGAAAACAAATATGGGATGCGGCCTGTGTTCTATGCGGCAACATTGATGCTTCCGAATATAAGTCCGTTGTCCTTGGCTTAATTTTTCTCAAATACATCTCCGACCGCTTTGAGGTCAAATGCAAGGAACTGGTAGCCGAGGGTGACGGTTTCGAGGAGGACATTGACGAGTACATCTGCGAAAATATTTTGTTCGTGCCAGAGAACGCCCGGTGGTATGTCATTGCCGCCGCTGCGCACACGCCGGAAATTGGCACTGTTATTGACGAGGCCATGCGGAGCATCGAAAAAAAGAACAAGCGGCTAAAGGACATTTTGCCAAAAAACTTTGCCCGACCCGAACCGGACAAGTGCAGGTTGGGCGATGTTGTTGATCTCTTTACCAATATCCAGATGATCGAGCATGGAAACAGCAAGGACATCCTGAGCCGCACCTACGAATGCTGTTTGTCCAAATTTTCGGAACAGGAAGGCAAACTGGCCAGGGAATTTTACACGCCATCTTGCGTGGTGCGAACCTTGGTAGAGGTCTTGTAGCCTTACAATGGCCGAGTGTATGCCCCCTGCTGTGGCTTTGGCGGTATGTTTGTGTAGTCGGCAAAATTTATCGAAAACCATGGAGGCAATATCAATAAAATTTCCGTGTTCGGGCAGGATTCCAATCCCACCACCTGGAAGATGGCGCAGATGAACCTTGCCATTTGCGGTATTGAGGCCGATTTGGGTAAATTCAACGCCGACACATTTTTCAATGATTGTCATCCGCAGTTGAGAGCTGACTTCATCATGGCCAATCTGCCCTTTAACCTTTCTGGTTGGGGGCAGGATAAACTGTTGGAAGATGTTCGTTGGGCTTATGGCATCCGCCCCTGGGAATGCCAACTTTGCGTGGCTCCAGCACATGATCTGGCCCCTGGCGGCCGTATCGGAATGGTACTGCCCAATGGCTCCCTTTCTTCTCAGTCCGACGGCGAGGGGGAAATCCGCAAAAATATTCAACGCCGATTTGGTGGAGTGTATTATTGCCATGCCTACACAGCTTTTTTATACCACACAGATTCCGGTGTCCTTTTGGTTTATCGCTAAGAATAAAAAACAGAAAGGCAAGACGCTGTTCATTGATGCCCGCAAAATGGGAACGATGGTCACACGGAAACTACGGGAACTGACCGATGAGGACATTCAGAAAATCGTGGATACCTACAATGCTTTTGTAGACGGAACGCTGGAGGACGGTGAGCCGTTCGAGGAAAAGATGGGGCGGCTGACGGCGGAGTTGTTGGAACTGTTTGCTAAGTCCCATGAGTTGGAGAATGAAATCAGGAAATGGCTGGGGGCGATTGGGTATGAGTTATAATTTAACAAGGCGTGTCGAAGATGATATTATCGCCCTTGCGCGTAGATGCGGATTGAAGCAGGCGATCCTTTTTGGATCAAGAGCAAGAGGAGATAATCGGGAGCGTAGTGACATTGACCTGGCAATCAAAGGCGGAAACACGGCGGAGTTTATCGCAAGCGCCGATGACGAAATTGATACCTTGTTGATGTTTGATATTGTGGATCTGGGAAAGCCTGTGCAGGCGGAATTATTGACAGAAATCAGGCGAGACGGAGTGACGCTTTATGAAGAAGTTTGAGAATTTTTGCAAGGCGCTGAGTAATTTGCAAATTATTCGGGATGCCAAGGAACCGTATGATATTTTGACTATGACTGGCGGCGTGGCGCTGTTCGAAATCTGCTTTGAGCAAGCGTGGAAAGCCATGAAGGACATCCTGACCGACCAAGGATACAACGCAGCGCAGACCGGCTCGCCCAAGCAAATTCTCAAGCTGGCGTACAGCGCCGGAATAGTGCAGGACGAGGAGAAATGGCTGGCGATGCTGGCATCGCAGAATGAAGTGTCCCACTCCTACAATGAGGAAATCGCACTGGGACTGATACGGACTGTCAAGGCAGATTATATTGGGATGTTTGAGAAATTGAAAGCGGAACTGGAAGAAAAGTGGCTGTGAAGGTAAAGTTGGCATAGGGAAAATATATCAGATTGGTGAATGAAATATGAGATTAAAAGAATATCGCTTTGATGACATCACCATCAATTACGATAAAAGGCGAATTCCACTTTCTGGGGGACAGCGTGAAAAGCGAAGGGGTATTTATCGTTATTATGGCGCCCAGAGTGTGATTGACTATATTGACGACTTTATCTTTGATGGAACATATCTGCTGATTGCTGAGGATGGCGAAAATCTAAAATCAAAAAAGCAGAACATTGCGCAGATTGCTGATGGGCAGTTTTGAGTAAATAATCACACCCATGTTGTTCAAGGAAATGAACTCTGTGATATACGGTACCTGCGCTATTTGTTGAATAGCATGGATTTATCGGGATATGTCACTGGATCAGCACAGCCCAAGTTCCGTCAAGCAAATTTGAATGCCATTACTCTCCATCTTCCGGATATTGAAGAACAATCAAGAATTATGTCATACCTTTATTTGATTGACCAAAAGATTATGACAAATCAGAAGCTAAACGATAATTTTGATGGCGGACACATCGATCTCTCCGGACATAAGTTTAGGAGATTGACTGAATATTATCCCTGTTTGGAGCCATCAGTTTCTCCCTTGAGAGCCACCCGGAGAAAGTTCATGTTTCACTTGTACTTTTTCTTGACATAGTACCAATCTGGAAAATGCAATTCGAAGAAACGGAAGTTCATTTTCTGTTGCCCTAAATCAAAAAACTCGTTATTATAATCTTGTTTAAGCATAGTTTCATTATAACATGTAACGGAGAGAAAGATGGTTGTCGTTAGCCATCTTTTTTCTTTTTTAGGATAAGATTAAGGGGAGGATGTGACCCGTACTGGTCACATCCTCCCCTATTTGAAGCTATCTATTTCCCAACATTTGTAGATTTACCCTAAACGGCAAACCCGCGAAAACGCTTGTTGGTGACATATCCCCAAACCCCTGAGATTGCCACCTGCGGTGACGGCTGTGCGTTCTGCGAACGCTGAAAAACAAATAAACAAACTATATCAAAACAGAAAAAACTCTATGCAAAAGATTTCGTGGTCACATAGAGTTTTTTATTTTTCCGTTTACCTGGCATAACTCATAGTTTTTATAATGTTTCCTTATGAGCTACCGCCCTTACTTTGCCAACTCTTTTTCTTCTTGTTTTTCTATTCTTCTATAATAACTACCTGGTGTTCTCCTTTTTTTGCCTGCTCTATAGCTGCTGTTACAAGGCGTACAAAACGCCCTCCTGAAGTGGATGCCCCACTAATCATGTCTACTTTGGATATGTCTTGGGATTCAATAAGACGGGAGGAATATAGCCTTGTGTATTCATTAGGATATGTTCCTTGTTTTATTTTCATCTTTTTCATGTATTCATTATCCCAAGCTTTAATAAAACCATTTTGATCTCTGCCATTAAACTCTATTGCAATAATTTTGTTATTTCTCACAAGCATACAGACATATTCTTTGTATCCTTCAAAATCGTAATCTGACATTTCTGCAGTATAATATCCATTTTTCATCTTCTCTTCTCCTTGGCAGCCTAGAAGGGATAAGGACAGAATACTTCCTGCAATCCAGGTAATGAGACGTCTTTTTCTTTCTTTTTTCATTTCCATGCACCTCTTACGTTTCTTTTAATTTTACTTGATTTACCAAGTTCATTAAGTTCTCTGCCTGTTTTTTAAACTCTTTACAAGCTAAGTCTGTTTTCTCTGCAGTGCCTAAGTTATTTTTTATCATCTCTCCCACAATATGTATTTCTTCCTTTACATTTTCTACTGCACTTTTCTGCCCTATCACCACTTCTTCCAAACTATTTGTTACAACTGTAAACTGGCGGGCTGTTTCCTCGATTTGTTTAAAGGACTGAACTGTTGTCTTAGCGGAATCCATTCCCTGCCTCATGGAATGTCCTGAATTTTGAATAATCTCTGCCGTTTGTTTTGAAGCGCTTGCCGTCTGCTCAGCTAAAATTCCTACCTGTTCTGCAACAATAGCAAACCCTCTGCCGCTCTCTCCTGCCCTGGCCGCCTCAATGGAAGCATTAAGAGAAAGCATATGGGTCTGGGTGGAAATGTCTTCAATCATCTTGCTTATTTCTATGACTTGATCCATACTGGAATGAATCATATCCATGCTCTCTAACAAATTGGACATATCCTCGGATCCCTGCTCCACTTTTCTACTTGTCACCTCAGCAAATTTTGTCACCTGATCTGCATTATCTACAATTTTTGTTATATTATCCCCAATAATATCCATGCTGGAATAAAGTCTTCTTAAAGCCTGGGCCTGTTTATTCGTATCTTCATAGAGCTGCCCTGTATAAAGGGCCACAGTCTCTGCATTGCTTGACACTTCCTTTGATGATGTATTCATGGCATGCATATTTTGATTTAAAGCTTCTGTTATGGAAACTAAGGCCTTTTTTAAAGCTGTAAAATCTCCTGCAAAATCTCCTTTTCCCTGGGCGTCCACAATATAATTGCCCCTTGAGAGCTCTTCTAACACAAATTCTATATTTTGTATATAGTTTTTTAAACTTTCTACAGTACTTGACAAGGCTCTTGTAAGTATCTCCGCTTCATCCTTTGTCTCTAACACTTCTACTTGTTCCATTAGGTTTCCCTGTGAAAGCTGTTCAATTCTTCCTGTAGCCTTTTGCAAAGATATTGTAATCTTTCCTACTATTCTGCTAATGGTGTACCAGGCAATGCTAATGACTCCTATAATCAATAACACACATAAAATAGAAGCTGTTATGACTCCCCCCATATATTCTCTAACAGGCACATCCAAAACAATAAACCACTGTGTGCCTGGGACTGGAGCAGACGCTATATACTTCCTTACTTTATCCATATACCCTTTGCCAGAACCTGTACTCCTGTTTAAAATTTGATCAAACAATATTTTATTTTTTTTCCCCAGGATATTTGTCGTAAATATGGTAACCATATTGAATATTATCCAGTACTTTATCTCCAATAATGACTCCCTCATCATTTAATATGTAGGCATTCCCTGTTTCCCCCAAATTAATTCTGCTGAGAACATCATGAAATACATCATATTTATAGCTGCCAATTAAATAATACTTTACCTCCTCTTCCACGACAACTGGCACTGCAACAGCTATCTGAATTAATCCGTCTATTACTTCTGGCTCTCCCACTACTCTGTGATTTGTTGCCTGTATCATGGAAAAATATGACTTGTCCCTAATACTTTCCGGGGCTTCTCCATATCCCCCATATTTTCTCCCATCAAGATGGTACAATCCTAACCAGACATATTCTACTTTATTTGCCCTCTCTTCCAAAAAGGAGGAAATTTCTTCTGTTGATTTTCCTGCATCCTTCAAATCACTTTCTGTTGACAGCTCGTACACCTGCTCTGTCAGAAGCCGTAAATTCACGCTAATATTTTGGGCGGCTAATTTTACCATTGGCTGAAGGGAATCTAGCATAATTGTGTCTGTAAGATGAACCCCTACAAATATTAAAACTCCTGTCATCAAAATTCCTTGGAAAATAATAAAGGTCATGACATAATGCATGATCTTCGTCTTTATACTGTCTCTCTTTTGCACTCACTTTTCCTCCTATTATTACACAAACTCCTGGTGCCACAAAATCTGGCTTTATTTGTCTATTCATAGTATATCCTCTTCCCGAATTAATGTAAAGACTATTATTCACATCATTATAAGTTGCAACTCCCATAGGGCTTTCTGCTGTGGATGGTTCTGTAATAGTAACCGTTGGATTAGATTCCAAAAAATACGTATCTTCTGATATAAACCCAGTAATAGGCAGCCACATATGGTATGTCCATGTACCCCATACCATATTGTTTTCTGTAGAGTATCCTGCATTATCATTGCGGTAAACTCCAATGGTCCATATTCCTGGAGAAGGATTGATAAAGCGAATAAAGATCAGCTCATCTCCTATTCCTTCTTCAATAAGTCTGTACTCTACCTGCACATCTGTATTTTCGTATATAAAATGATAAGGAGCGCTGCTTCCATTTAAAATAGGCACCCTTGGCAATAGCTCACCACCTGGAGAGCGGACAGAAACAGTAACAATATTGGGCTTACCGACCCACAGCTCTGTAATAAATCCATTTTCTCCCTCACCTACTTTAATCTCAACCTCATTGTAATAGTTACATCCCTGACCTGTTCCATATAAATCGGGAATGGAAAATCTACTTTGGTTAACAAAGTCTCCATAATAATGATGTCTGGCATTTCCTTCATTTCCTGCTGCAATGACAACAGCTCTGCTTCTTTTTGCTGCTATTTGGTTCAAGTACATATCTAAAACACTATGTCCACTGTGATCACCCATATTGGTTCCTAGTCCAATACAAATGACAACAGGACGCCGATATTCAATGGCAAAAGAATCTAGGTATTTGACAGCCAAAAGCATATCTGTTTCTGAATAGGCTATAGCTCCCTCCTTAATAATATAAAAATCTTTTAAATTCTGCTTTGCCTCTTTTAACTTTACCATGACAATCTTTGCGTTGGGCGCTGCTGCAATGGCCAGCTTTGCCATCATAGTGCCATGTCCGTTCTCATCCCTGCTAGGCACAATTGTATAAGGGCTGTCGCTTTCTAAAGCTCTGTTTATGTCCTCGCTGCTGTATTGGGTTCCATAAGAATATCCCTCTGGCGCTTCCCCCTCTTGTATCGTCTGATCCCATATACTCAAAATCTTTGTCGTTCCATCAGAATAGCGGAAAGAATCATCCATATAATCAATTCCAGTATCCAGAAAACAAAGAAGGCAGTCTCTACCCTTTAAGTCCAAAGGAGGATTTTGCACTGCCAAAATATTGCTAGCGTTTAAACTGCGGTAATACTGCTCCTCCCCTGCCTGGACTAAGGCATATAGCTTTGGGATAAGGCGGTAATTATACTCGTTTAAACTTAATGGAGGAAGTCCCTTTGTGGGAATATATAAAATGCCCAATCTCTCTTCCACATACTTTAAACAGTAGTAATCTGTCGATTCTCCCTCCCTAGGCACTAAGTAATTCATAATAATATCATAGTAATCTTCTGATAATATTTTTTCTCTACAATTATCATCTGCCAAAAAAATACCCCCAAAATATTATTTACTTTATAATATTCTAAGGGGATACATATGGGAATCAAGTATGGCGCCAAAGAGGATATCTCCTTACATAAAAAATGGAGAAAATCCTCCAAGGGCTTATTTTTCTTTTATTAGTTTTCTACAGATTTTAACATGTCCATTTCTTCAAAGCTCATTCCCTGTCCCCGCAGGTCAATGACAGGCCCTCCTGTTCCATGAATGTATGCCCCTGTGATCGTTACTCTTCCAATATTTTCATCTCTTGGAATTTCAAACATAATATCCAACATGAACTCTTCAATAATGGAGCGCAAGGCTCTTGCCCCCATATCCTTCTTCATGGCCATATCAGCAATGGCTTCTAAAGCGCTGTCATCAAACTCCAATTTTACCTCGTCTAAGGCAAGAAGCTTTTGGTATTGTTTGAGTATAGCGTTTTTTGGCTCTTTTAAAATCTCTATCATCATCTCTTTGTTCAGCCCCTCCAATGTGAAAATAATGGGCAGCCTCCCAAGAAATTCTGGAATCATGCCAAACTTTTTCAAATCCTCAACTGTGACTTTCTTTAATATGTTTCTCTCTTTATCATACTTATCTTTTAACTCTGCATTAAATCCTATGGAGGTCTGTTTTTTCAGCCTCTGCTTAATAATTTCCTCTAAATCCGGGAAGGCTCCTCCACAAATAAACAATATATTTTTTGTATTTATCGTTGTCAATGGAACCATGGCATTTTTACTGTTAGCTCCTACAGGAACTTCCACTTGTGCCCCTTCCAAGAGCTTTAGCATTCCTTGCTGTACACTCTCCCCGCTAACGTCTCTAGAATGAGTATCTTTCTTTTTGGCAATTTTATCAATCTCGTCAATAAAAATAATACCCCTCTCCGCCTTCTCCACGTCATTGTCTGCCGCAGCCAGAAGCTTTGATACAACACTTTCGATGTCATCCCCAATATAGCCTGCCTCTGTTAGAGAGGTAGCATCTGTGATAGCTAATGGCACATCTAAAAGTTTTGCCAATGTTTTAACCATGTATGTCTTTCCACATCCTGTTGGACCTATCATAAGCATATTGGACTTTTCAATTTCAATATCATCCTGATTCCCTGCCGCCACTCTTTTATAATGGTTATATACGGCTACAGATACAACTTTTTTGGCGTGATCCTGGCCAATAATATAGTCATCTAAACTAGCTTTTATTTTGTGGGGCTGGGGTATATCTTTTATATTAAAAGGTTTCTTTTCCTGTTTTTCTTCTTTCTTTTTAATTTTCTGTCTCTTAGAGACTGATTTCTGTAAATCTGATAAATTTAAAAAGCTAATGTTGGGCATACCGGGAATGTTACTGCTATTTTTTACCATGTCATTATAATCTATCTGGCTCATTGTATCCATTGTTTTATGCATACAATCGGCACAGACGCAAATCTGGTTGGGAAGGCGAAACATTTTTCCTGCCTTGCTTTCTGGGCGGCGGCACAAATAACAGACTTCCTCGTAATGATTTTCATCTTTTTTCTCTATTTCTTCATTTTTTCCTTCTTCATATTCTTTTTCTGACATTCTTCTATCCTTTTCTCTTTCCCTTACTTTTCAATCTTTTTCTCTATTATACCTATTAACCTATAGAATGTAAATACTAAGAGCTTCCAACTCTGTACATCCCTTCCCACCCTTTCCCTCATGCCTTATCAAAGACACAAGTAAGCTAGATCGTCAAAAGAAAGGGATGGCTCCCAAAGCTCATCCCTCTTATGCTACCATATTTCCTTATCCTTCCGCTGCCTTTCTTCCTAGCACAACGGTCACCTCCCTCTCTTCATAAAATCCTCCAACTCCTGATTGTACTGTTACAGAAACCGTTGTCCCAGCAGCATAATATTGCATTAAATCTGTCAAGTCTTCCTGACTTGTCACACTCTCTCCGTCAAAGGCAGTAATAATATCTCCCCTCTTTATACCTGCATTATCTGCAGCTGAGCCTTGGTACACTTCGTTAATGTAAAACCCAACAGGCATGTTATAAGCCTCTGATATTTGTTTTGTTACACTTAAGCCAGACACTCCTAAATAAGAGCTGTCATTTTCTCCTACTCTTACTTTTGTTGTCTTGTTCATAAGTTCATCTATAATAGGTTTTGCAGAAGAAATAGGAATCGCATACCCCATGCCTTCCACCTCGCTGGCTGCAAACTTTATAGAATTAATTCCAATGAGCTCTCCTTTTACGTTTAAAAGGGCTCCTCCTGAATTTCCAGGATTAATGGCCGCATCCGTCTGAATCAGTTCATTTGTAATATTATCTACTGTTACCTCCCTATTCAATGCGCTCACAACACCTGTTGTAACTGACTGGCCATACCCTAGGGAATTGCCAATAGCTATAACCGCTTCTCCCACTCTTAATGAATTGGAATCTCCTAAATTGGCTACTGCTATCATTGCCTTTGTCTGTTCTGAAATGCTGCTTAAAGGAACTGCTATGACAGCCAAATCTACAGAGCTGTTGGAACCTTTCAACTGTGCCTCGGCAATGGAGCTGTCTATAAACTGTACAGTCAATGTCTGGGCATCTGATATTACATGATTATTTGTTACAACAAGAAGCTCTGATTCATTTTGTCCTACAATAATTCCAGAACCGCTGCTCTCATTTTCTATTCGTCCTGTTCTTCCCCAGAAATCTCTCATCTCTTGTGTGGATAAATTTGTAATAGATACAAGGGTAGGCATAGCCTTTTCCACAACTCCAGATACATCTGTAATACTTTGATGTATTGATTCTGTTGTCAATGCATTTGTAATATTGTTATTGGGCTCCTCTATGTTGGAAGGCTCTGTAACAGCCTTTTCCTGGGCTTCCAATACAGCAGCATTCTCTTCTCCCTTCAACATATTAAATACTGTGTTCACAGCATAAAATCCTGTTCCAGCAAACAGTCCAAAAATAAGGCCAAGGGATAAAGAAAGAAGAGCTTTTTTTAAAAATCCACCTCTTTTCTTTTTTTCCTCTGGTTCCTTAGGAGCAGGGGGCGTATTGTAAGAGTAATCATATTGATCGTACATCTTCGTTCTCCTTTCATAAATGGTTTGTTCTATTTCTTTTGTTTCTTTCATTTTCTAAATATAAGAATACAATCCATTTATGTTTAAACTGTGAATAAGTTTTATTCATTTTGTGAAAATCCAGAACGAATAAAACTTACTGTCCATTTATTCCACTGTAACGGATTTTGCCAGGTTTCTCGGCTTATCTACATCGCATCCTTTTCCCAAAGCTACATAATAGCCAAAAAGCTGCAAAGGAATAATGGCCAGAGAGTTTGTCAAATAGGAATTTGTTTTTGGAATGTACAAAACGTAATCTGCCACCTTTTCTATCTCTTTATTTTCTTCATTGGTCACTGCCAGTACAAAGGCCCCCCTCGTTTTGACTTCTACTATATTGCTCAACATTTTTTTATATAAGTTTTCCTGAGTCAGTACTGCTGCTACCAAAGTTCCCTCTTCTACAAGGGAAATGGTCCCATGCTTTAGCTCTCCTGCTGCATAGGCCTCCGAATGTATATAAGAGATTTCTTTTAGTTTTAAAGAACCTTCCATGGAAATTGCATAGTCAATCCCTCTGCCCATGAAAAAAATATTCTTTGCCCCTATGTATCGGTTTGCAAATTTTTGTATTTTTTCTTTATTTGCTAAAAGCATCTCCACCTGATCTGGAAGCATTTTTAATTCCTGTATAAAGGATGCTGTCTTGTCTTTTTCTAAATTTCCCCTAACATGTGCAAAATAAGCTGCAAGTAAATACAAGGCCATAAGCTGGGCGCTGTAAGCCTTTGTTGTTGCCACAGAAATTTCTGGTCCTGCCCATGTGTACATGACCTTATCTGCCTCTCTGGCAATAGAACTTCCTACCACATTTACAATTCCAAGAGTCCCTATGCCTCTTTCCTTCGCCTCCCTTAAAGCTGCCAATGTATCTGCCGTCTCCCCTGACTGGCTTATGGCAATGACCAAGTCTCCCTTTTCTAAAATAGGATTACGGTATCGAAACTCTGACGCCAAATCTACATTTACAGGCATTCTCACCATACCTTCAAAGATATACTTTGCTGTCATTCCAGCATGGTAGGCAGATCCGCAGGCAACAATGTGGAGCCTTTTTATATGTTGTATTTCTTCTTTGGACATGTGAAGCTCTTCAATTTCAATTTTATTTTCTTTTATTCTTGGTCTCAAAGTGTCCCCTATGGCCTTTGGCTGCTCATACATCTCTTTTAACATAAAATGCTCATAGCCGCCTTTTTCCGCTGCATCTGCATCCCAATGAATGGTTACTGCTTCTTTTGTCAGCTCTTCTTCATCCACTGTATAAAAATGCATGTGATCCCTTCTCAATCTTACAACTTCTTCATTATTCATAAAATATACTTGTCTTGTATATTTTAAAATAGCTGGCACATCAGAGGCAATAAAACATCCTCCACTATTCTCTCCTACAATAAGAGGACTGTCTTTTCGTACTGCAAATATTTCTTCAGGATGGTGGGAGAAAAGAATGCCAAGAGCATAGGAACCTTCCATACGATGCATGACCTTTGTAATTGTTTCCAATGGATTTCCTCTGTCATAGTAATCTAGAAGATGGGCAATCACTTCTGTATCTGTATCTGACGTAAAGGAATACCCCTTTGCCTCTAGTTTCTTCTTTAAAGGAATATAATTCTCAATAATTCCATTGTGTACAACAGAAATCGTTCCTTTTTCATTAAAATGAGGATGGGAGTTTTTATCAGAAGGCTCCCCATGAGTAGCCCATCTTGTATGTCCAATGCCAGCTGTGCCTTTAAGAGTCTTTCCCCCATGGGTGAGCTCTTCCAACACTTTTAATCTCCCTTTTGCCTTCACCATCTGAATTTTATCACCATCAAATACAGAAATGCCTGCAGAATCATAGCCTCTGTATTCTAATTTTCCTAGTCCGTCCAACAAAATTGGAGCTGCCTCTTCCTTTCCTATATAACCTACAATTCCACACATTGCAATAATCACTCCTTTATTTTCCCATTATTTTGTCTCATTTTCTCCTTTTCCATATCCCCCATAAACATTATCAGGAATATCTGTCTTATCCCAATATCGAATCCAATAGTCTTTATTCATTGTTAGTCTTAGTATAAGCCAGCGAGGAAGTTTTTCATATTGTAAACCAAGGCGATATCCTAAATAGCGAAAGGCACACTGTACTATAAAAGGAAGGTATAAAAAGGACTTTTTCTTCTGCTTAAAATACTCCTTAGCAGCTTTGGCATACTTACTTCCCTCTTTTTCAGAAGAAAGATTCGAAAATATTTCTGGGTGATCCGCCTGGGAAACAGCCAAATCAAAATTTCGTCTCAAATGTTGCAAATAGGAATATTCATGGGTATGATAAACTTTTGCACTGGAAGCATAATAAACACTTTTTCCACCTTCTAATACCTTTGACGCAAAAATCATATCTTCGTTAAAAATGGTATATTTTATAAATCCTCCCAGATCATCAAATACATAGCGCTTATATGCAGCACATACATTGGAGCAAAAGTATGTTTTAATTCCTGTCTCTCTTAAGTCTTCCTTTTTCTGCTCCCTATCCCCTTGTGGATAATTATAATTCCTTGTAAATTTTTCTATTTCACTGCTGTCTTTTTCTGCTATCTGTCTTGCATACGTAACGGCTATCCTTGTCTCTACCATAGGTTTTATAAGTTCCTTAATCAAATGTTCATCTGCAGGTACTGCATCATCTGTCATAAACACTAGAATACCTGCCTTGGAGCGTCTTGCTCCTTCATTTCTCGTTTTGCCATGGTTAAATTCCCTCTTAGAAATATGAAATACTTCTACATTAGGATTTTTTTTCAGAAAATTGGAACCATATACAATTTTATTGAAATACTTCTCCTCAGTATTCATTATAATAATTTTATTTGGCTTTATCGACTGTTTTTGAAGCATCTCTATCATATCAAGAAACTTCTGTCCTGGTTTATAAGTAGGTATTACTACATCAATTAACATCTCTTCCATAACTTTATCCTCTAAAACAACAAACACTTCCCTTTGTAAGCTGTTCTTTATATTAAAAAAGCAAGGGCAGCTTTCTAAAAGCCCCCTTGCTTTCCTTTACCTCAGATACTGTGCTGTATCATTTTTTATTTTTTCGTTTAAAGTCTTAACGGTTTCTGATGGTAGATATCCTTCTCCCGTTGTACCAAAGAAAAACTCATGGGCTTTTTTTACATTGCCTGTCAAATCGTCGGCAACTACACAGTCACCTTTGCTGCCAATTTCACCTGTCCTTCTGTCAAAGGGAAAACCTGACGTATCGGCAATATTATATTTTATCACCCCTGCAGCATAACTAATAAGTTCTGAAGTAGTAAAGCTTGTTGCTATTTTTGGAAAAACAGAATTAATAATTTTATTAAGGGTAACTACATCTGCTTCCTTTGCCTTTTTTGCAATTTCCGTAAGGACTGTTCTCTGTCGTTCAGCCCGCTTAAAATCATCTCCTGCTGTATAACGGATTCTAGCATAAGACGTCGCCTGAACCCCATTTAAAGTCTGCAAGCCGGGGGCAGTTATTTTTTCTATTTTTTTACCTGCAACTTTCGCAGTTTCAATCTGATAGTTATTTAAGTGGACAATCTCCTCATCCTGAACGTCAATGGGAATTCCCCCTAAGGCGTCAATAACATCGCTAAGGGCTGTAAAATCTGCGGTGACATAATCTGTAATGTTCATATCCAGATTCATATTCAACATTTGTATAGCCTGCTCAGGCCCTCCATTGGCATAAGCAGCGTTTGCCTTATCATATACGTCGTTCCCCAGGTTTAAATACGTATCCCTAAATATAGAAAGTAATTTTATGTCTCCTGTATCCTCATTTAAGCTGGCAATCATAATCGTATCCGTCCTTGTTCCTTTTCCCAATGTCCCATCCCTGGAATCTACGCCAAACAAGGCAATATTTTTATAACCTTTTAAGCTTTCATTTGCCTGAACTTTTTCATCAATTTTCAAGTTATTTTCATCAATATCAATATTTTGTATTTTTCCTAACTTCGTTATTACGTAAAGGACGAAAAACATAAGGATAAAAATCAAAAAAATGACAATTCCTAAAGCAATCATTTTTCCTTTACCCTTTTTCTTTTTAACAGGCTCCTCCCTATAGCCATATTCCCTCTGCCTAGGCCTTCTGTTCTCTCCTGACGGAGGGCGCCTTTTCCTATTCCCTTCCTGAGGGGGCCTTTGTCTTCCTTCTTGCCCCAAAGCTGGTCTTCTCCCTCCTGGCGGCCTCTGTCCAGGCCTTTCCTGGGCTCTCTCCCCCTTTGGAGGTCTCCTATTGGTTCTTGTACCATTTGTCGGTCTTTGTCCTGATGCCATAATAATTTACCATACCTTCCTATCATCCTCAAGGCAGATCCTTTATAAAAACTGCCTATGGGCAAATCTGCGTTTGATTAATAAGCATTTTCATTCACAAAACCTCTGAAAAATGTAAGAAATAATATTTTAATGTCCAGTCCCATTGTCCAATTTTCAATGTAGTATAAGTCATAATCAATTCTTCTGCGTATGGAAGTGTCTCCCCGAAAACCATTTACCTGGGCCCAGCCAGTCAGCCCTGGCCTTACCTGATGTTTTATCATATATCTTGGGATTTCTTCTTTAAACTTTTCCACAAAAAGAGGTCTTTCCGGCCTAGGTCCTACAAGACTCATGTCTCCCCTTAATATGTTAAAAAGCTGGGGGAGTTCATCCATGCTTGTCCTCCTTAAAATTCTTCCTACCCTTGTTACCCGGGGATCATTTTTTACTGTCCAAGCCTTTTCCTCAGCATTTTGTTTCTGCACTTCCATTGTACGAAACTTATACATTTTAAAGGGGCGGTTGTGGAGTCCAACCCTCTCTTGAGAAAAAATAATAGGTCCCTTGGATGTTATCCGAATGAATACAATGGACAATAGCATAATAGGGGAAAATAATATCATGGCTACCATTGCCCCAAAAATATCTACAATTCTCTTAGCCAACATAGCCCATGTATTTGTCAAAGGGACATGGCGGATATTAATAATAGGCAATCCCTGTAAATCTTCTGTATAAGGCTTACTTGGAATAACCCGATTATAATCTGGAATAAATTTTGTGTGGACTCCTGACTTCTCACACAAATTCACAATGCTCTCCAGCTTTCCATATTCCTGCAGACTTAAGGTTATAGCAATTTCATCCAGCTTATTTTCTGGCAAAATAATTTCTAAATTGTCAATCCTCCCAAGTACTTTGACCCCCTTATACAAAGTACCGCTTTCTACCTTATCGTCTAAAATCCCCCTTACTATATAACCCCACTGAGGATTCAAGCGAATTCGATTAATATAAGCTTCTGCCGAACGGCTGTATCCTACTAACAAAACATACTTTAAATTAAATCCCTTTCTTCGAAAGTACCTAAGGGCATAACGGATACCGTGGCGGAACATGGTTGTTCCCATAATATTAAACATTACAAAAATCAAAAGCATAGGTCTGCTAAAATGAATAATTTTCAGCATATATAAAGCAACCATAAATAGAATAATTCCTGTTCCATTGGCCTTTGTAATATTTAAAAATTCCTGCTTGCGCCCAGAAGCTCTCTTTGAACTATATAAATGAAATTTATAATAAAGGAGGAGATAACCAGGCACAATAAAAAATAACGCTGCAAAATATGTTTGAAAAGGTAATCCCAGCGCCTTTTCCGTAATGATTCTAAATTGTAGCCACCAGGCAAGGAGATAAGCCAGGATAATGACAATCCCGTCAATAACTACATGCAGCTGGTTAAATATCCTTTGATTATCTTTAATCAATGATACCACCTATTTCCAGTAATTAAAACATAGTATATCATACAATATTTTGTAAAAAAGGGCAACTATTTTATCCAATGATTCTACGAATTACATTCCACCAAAGCTCCCACTGAATTTTTACATAATTTCTCAAGTTTGAAGAGGAATACTCTAGCTTCTTTCCTTCTGTGCACAATAAATATCCTCTCTTAATTCCTGATAAATATTCCCGTCCATAACCTTTTATAATAAAAAATAAGGTTTTTATTCCAAAACCAACAAGGAAAAAAGGCAGATTCAACAAAATCTGCAAGGTAGGCATATTTTTATAAATTAAATAAACGCTATTTCTAGAAGCAAGACGGACTTTAAAGGAATTATACCGGGAACCGCTAAAACCACTTCCCACATGATAAACAATGGCTTTTGACGCATAAACATTTTCATATCCCATAATTTTTGCCCTATAGCCTACATCTACATCTTCTAAATATGCAAAGTGCAGTTCGTCAAAATAACCAATCACCTCAAAAACCTCTCTTCGGTAAATGGCAGCTCCCCCACATGCGGAAAAAACCTTCCTATCCCTTCCATATGCCTCTTCTTTTCTCCCTTTTCCCAGGGCAAAGGCCCATCCTAAAGCGCAATATAAGTCTCCTGCTCCATCTATTTTTTCTCTGTCATCATACTGGAGCATTTTAGAAGCAACAGAAAATATTTTATCATCTTTTTTTATAGCTTTTAGGAGCTCTTCTACAAATCTGGAGTCTGCCTCTACGTCGTTATTCAATAATAGAACATAAGATGTTTTTGACAGACGTATTCCCTCATTCACTGCCCTGCAAAATCCATAGTTTTTGTCCAAAGGAAAAATATCTACCTTTGGATAAGCTTTTTTTACTTCTTCCACGCTTCCATCTGTAGAACCGTTATCTACGAGCAAAACTTGAAAGTCTTTTACTGTCTGCCTTTCTAAAGAATCCAGACAGACATTTAAATATTTAATTCCGTTATAATTGGGGATAATAATTGTTACTTGTGCCATGTCTTTGTCCATGATTCCTTCCTTCGAAATTCCGCATAAGGATGATATACAATTAAATAACCTGCATCTCTTATTTTCTCGCATAGGGCATAACTCGTTTCTATATGGCTTTTTTCTCTTTCTTCAAAATTTCCTTTTAATTTTTCCCATAATGCTTTTCGGATTACGATACAATCCATATCCACTGCTTCCACGTCCCGCTGAATACTTGCTCTGTGAAGATAACCGGAATAACGGCGATCCATTCCTCGAAAGGGGGCCTGTATTTTCCCATTTTCATCTTTTTCATAGCCAGCACACTGTATTTTATTCTTTTCGTCACATATTTTTCCTCCCACTGCTCCCACTTCTGGCCTTGAAAAATATCCTTTTACTTCTTTTTCCCATCCTGGAGACAAAGATTTACAATATGGCTTTATAAGAAAGACTCCTTCCTCCCCTTCCTTCTCTTCATAATCTATCCGGTAAAAACCTAAATGCTTTCCATGACTTACTTTTCCATGCAAACCCATTCTTTTTAAATGGGCTTCCAAAACTTTTTTTCCAGCTTCGTAAGCGTACATTTTGCTTTCTGGATGCTCTGCTGTGGAAAGAGAATGAGAGCGCCAGTGATAGAGCACTTTTGGCACATGCTCTACCTTTCCTCCTTTTTCTCCAATTTTTTCTATACAGCGGAGAATAAAGTCGTAGTCTTGAGCTCCGTTATATTCTGTGTGAAAAGGTCCTGCTTCTATGGCAATCTGTCGTTTTACAACGAAAAAATGACAAATATAATTATTACTTCGTAATAAATCCAAATTTAAATCTGGTTTTTTGTGATAATCAAAATGTCTCTCCCCTTTTTGATCTATTTTATCCTCATCTGTATAAACAGCATAAGCCCCCTGCAAAATTTTTCTTCCCACCTCATACAAGGCATCTGGCCGAAGGCAATCATCATGATCTAAGAGACTAATATAATCTCCTGATGCCATTGTCATAGCATAATTTGTATTTTCGGAAATTCCTTTATTCTCTTTTATAGGGCAGAAACGAATCCGTTTTTCCTTCCTTTTTCCCAAAAATTTTTGAAGGGTTCTCTGGACTTTATGACTATGGCTAGCATCTGCTAAACATAATTCCCAGTTTTCAAAACTTTGTTCATTTACAGACTTTAACATTTCTGTTAAAAAATATTCTGGTGTCTCATAAGCAGGAACTAAAATGCTTATTTTAAAAGGCCAGGCCGAAGACTCTTCTCTTTGTCTTTTAAGTTCCTCCTTTGTGGGATATTCCCTAAAAAAAAGCTCCTCATATCCTTCTTCCTGTTTATCTCGGATAAGCCTTTCCTTTGCCTTAAAAAAAGCTTCCCTCCATCCATTTCTTTTTACATAATGGAGTCCTCTTCTTATATTTTCTATAGAAAATCTTTTTTGCAGTGCCACCTTATTCCCTCTATTTTTGCAAAAATTCCTTTAATTCTTCTGGAGTTCCCAGAACATGTACCTTCTCTTTGTCTATCGTACATATTCTCACTTCTCCTCCTTTTTCAATTAAATAATTATATAAAGGAGCAACATACTTCTCACCTTTTTCCATATGTTCTTCTCCCTCATAATATTCCTTATATAATTCTTCATATAAGCCACATGTTTTAAAATAATATGCTCCTAATGTGCAGTGTTCTGAAATTCTTTCCTTTTCCCTCACTTGAATGGCCCGGCCGTCCTCTCCAACCTGTACAAAACTCCAATGACTCCCAGGAGCAAAAAAACATGGGATGAATCCGTCTCCCCTTATGTGACTTTCCTTCATTTCACCTGCCTCTACATATGTATCAATATTATAAATGAAAAGGCTGCTGTTTTTATCCCAATATTTTCCTGCCAACATTGCTGTCGTTGCCTGTCCGTCCGTAGGATCTTTAATTTCTACAACTTTTATCCGGGTAATCCCCATATTCCCACAAATATTCCTGATAAAAGGCTCTGCCTCATCTTCCTGCCTTACAATAAAAATATATACATTTTCTTCTCTTAAAAATCCTAAAAGACTTTCCATAGACCATTCAAATAATGTTTTTCCCTTTGCCTTAATCTTATATTTGGGCATAGTATACCCTGCCTCTTTAAACCGAGTCCCAAGCCCTGCCATGGTCACTACTATTGTCATTATATCCCCTTTCTAGATTCTTTTTTCCATGCCTCTAATCTATAGGCTCTTTTTGCAAATTTCCTCAAGCTCCTCTAAATTATATTTTAAAAACTCATCTGGGCGTACTGTACGGTCGTCCACATAAAAACCCTGGTGTCCCGGCCAAGGCTTTCCATATATAATTTCGTCATATGGAATCTCCCATTTTTCCAGCCATTGGAGGAGAACCTTTGCCGTTCTAGCGTTAATAAGTCCTATATTTCCCTGGTAGCTGTTCATGTTCCTGGAAGTATATAACGTAATCTTTGCCCCTTTTTCCCTATACTCCCTAATCTTTTCCACCATTTCCTTGTAGGGCACTAAATCCTCATAGCGCTCCTCTGTTTTCTTAATAGGGCAGATGGTGCCATCAATGTCAAAAACGAATCCTACTCCCTCATATTGTTTTTTCTCTTGTGTCTCAGACATATGTTTTTAATTCCTCCATAATGTTCATTGCATTCAGTAAAAAAGCGAATACTTTTCTCTCCTGATCCATATGAAGGGGAAGCATAGAAAGAAAGAGGGATGCTTCATAGAGACGAACTTCCATTGGATCATACCCGTACTTCTTTAAATATTCCAAAAATATTGTTCCATATGCACTATTATCTGTGTCAATGGAAAGGCAAATTTTCATATCCCCTTCAATTGTAATCTGAAACAGTCCGCTATTGAAAAAATCATAGGAGCCCCAAATAGAATGGGAAAGCTTAGCCAGATCATAATATGGATGGGTATACAAATCCTCTTCTTTCATAGCTCCTTTTGGATCAATGAGCTTTAATAATGAGGCATCTTTATTATATAATATATTAGAAAAACAAAGATCGCCATGGCCAACAACAAGCTTTTCTTCCATGTTTCCTTTTCCAGATAAATATCCATATATCCTTTTATATTCGTTAACAATTCCTGAAATTCCATCATACTTTGTTCCTAAACGAATCAAGCTGTCAAAAGTATGATACCCTTCTTTTTGTTTGAGCATTTCTATTCTCTGCTCTACCTTTTCTATATAGAGCTTTTCACCTATTTTTTCGTATTCCTCCCTCCTTACTTTTTTCTCTTTTCTTGTCTTTAAAAAGTAAAACACTTTGTCTAAAATATCTCTAAACTCCTCTATAGATATAGCTCCATGAACAAAACGGATAGCAATATCCGTCATATGGTAACGCTCCATTGTATAGGATGCGCCATCTTCCCATTCTTGATACCTAAAAGGCATCACAAACCAAAACTTCATCTCATCGGGAAGCAAATAGTAAAATTCATATTCTGCCCTAATTTTTTCTTTATTTTCAGAACGTTTTGTGACCGTAAATTCATCTCCTGTCAAAGCATTAAAATATCGGGCGTCAAAACCTCCTGTTAAAAATGTTCGAAAATGACCAATTTCTGAAAAATCAACAAATGCGTCTGATTCGATTATAATAGGGGATATTCTATTTCCCTCTTGGTTTTTCAAAAAAGAGGAGATATCTGGGTACATCCACATACTTGGTTTTCCATTGCAGGCCACTGCATATATTTCCTCTATATAGCCTGCCTTCTTCATCAATATTCCAAATGCTTGTCTGTCTTTCATTCCAAAGTTGGAAGGGAGGACTAAAACAGAGGTCTTTGTCTCTACTCTTTCCAATTCCTCCTTGAGTAAAGACATCTCTCTATCTGATTCCACTAGACGCACTTCTTTGACAGAATCACTAAGAATAATCTCCTCCTTCATTCTTTCCTTTAATGTCTTTCTTTTGAAAATCGTATTTCCAAAAGATTTTCCTCCTGTAATCTGGCAAATCTCCTGGCTTGGTTTCTTACGGTCATCATATATTACGAAAACTCTTTTCATCCCTTCCTAACACCCATGTCCTTCCCTTTCTTGCCTTCTTTCCATCTATGTCTCATATACATTGTCAACATAGCAGCCCCCATCAAGGCAGTTCCAACAAATGTATAAATTTTAAGCAAAATACTATACTCCAATAAAAAAATAGCTCCAATATAATTGGAAAACTCTTTCATCCCAAAAGGTTTTCCAATGAGAAAAGAAAGCAAAAATAAAGCAAGTATTTCCATTCCCCACCCTGCCATAGAAGCAATTAAAATAAGAGAATACCTTCCACTTATAAGCTCTTTCACATAATCAAACCAATCTTTCCCCTTATCAAGCCATTGCAAGGCCTTCATAGAAGGAGCAGAGCTCTTATGCAAAATAAAGTAACGGTTCAAGTATAAATAGGTAGGTGAAAAAATTCGGTATATAAATATAAGAAATAAAAGAAAAACAAGGAGAAGGCCTGTAGCTCTAGTGACCTCTCTTGTAAAAAACAGCTCAAAAGGTATAAGCAGTACAAGAAGGCCCACTGTGTCAAAAAACCGATCAACACCAACGCTAAAAAGACCTATCTGAAAAACCTTTGTATCCTTTGCGTAACAATAAATTCGGTAGCACTCCCCCACTTTAAAAGGTATGGCCAAATTCACGAACGTGGTTTTCAAATACGTCCATAATAGCCGTCGAAATGGTATTTTCTGTTCTAGTAATACAAGGTACATCCTTGACATTTTTGCCATGTGTACAAGGAAAAATACACAAAGAAATGCAAAGACTACCCATATTCGTCTGCCTTCCACTTACCTTCCCCGCCTTTTACCCTATCCATTCACTATCTGCGATGATGTCTGCCTCATAACTTTCTACTTTTATTTGCCTGTAATCTTTTAAAATAGACTGTTTATTTATATAATATTCCTTTAACATCTTAAGCACAGTAACTGCCTGGTGAAGCATTTTCACATTGGACACTTGATCATCCTCTCTCCAAGATATTGGATAGAAGCGAATGCAATGTCCATAATAATCCGAAGCTAAAATCATACAGTAATTGAACATTAAATTGTCGGGAAACTTCTCATAATATTTGCTTTTTAGCATTTTTGTACTGTAAATATTCAACCCTGAGCCTAAATCAAACACTCTTTTTTTTATTACTGCTGCAAATAAAAAATCATACACAATATTTCCAAAGGTACGTATTTTGGAATAACCTTGAAGTTTTGAGCCTTTCATAAACCTAGCTCCTAAAATACAGTCATAGTGCCTGTACATACCTGTTTTAAGTACTGGAAGCAAGTCATGGATATCTCCCTGATCGTCTCCATGAAGCACCATGACATAATCAAATTTTTCTTTTATTGCATAATCAAAGGCTACTTTATGAGAGCCTCCCAGTCCATAATTATCTTTATTGCGCAAAAGCTTAACGGATATATAAGGGCAACGATCTATAAATTTTTTTACCACTTCCTCCGTTTCATCTGTGCTTCTGTTATTTATTACAACAACCTGGTCAATATAACGCATCATTTCTTCTCCCAGCTGAGAAAGCACTCGGATAATTTGCTTTTCACAATTATAGGCTGGTATAAATAACAGAATTTTACTCTTCTCCTTCATTTTCTGCCTCCTCTGTTTTAACCTCTTCTTCCTTTTCTTCTGTAGATTCAGCAGGCGGAACCTGGGTTGTCAAAAGGATAGGAACATACTCATTATCATATTTGTAATCATACATGGATGGCTCTCTTCCTGTATTTACATAATAGGAAATATTCTTTGCCGCATCCTCCCCCACCATATTTAATGCTCTTTGATTGTAATGCCATTCGTCTATCATATAAGAAACGTCAAAACCTCCAAGCATAGTAGATGCCATCATGAATCTTGGATCATTTTTGCAAATTTCTGTCTGTACTCTCTGAATCTCATCACAAAAAACGGGATTACTTTTTGCTCTCCCAATCCGTATTAAAAAACATTTTTCTACTCCATAAGCGATCATGCTATTTACAATAATATCCATATTTGTTGCATACATAGCCTGGCTAAATCCAAATATAGCATCAGACTCTCCCTGAAGCCATACCATATATTTATGCCTCACTTCATATCCATTTTGGTTCAGCCAATCTACCGTAGAAGTAAGCCTGTTTACAGCATCTCCCATGGCCCCTGGATTTGTCCAATAGGCTGTATTCGTTGCCCCCTGGGAACATGAGATTGCTACTACTGGTACATTCGTCTGTTCATAATACTTATTTACAAAAGCAGAAACTAAACTCCCCCTTTTTGCTGTGCCATCACTAATTCCTAAAGGCTTATTTTCGTAAAATCCAAAAGGTTCTACAATATTGTATAGCTTTGTAGGATCGGATATAACACGAAATTCATACCCTGCCCCATCTATAACTTTGGGAGCTTCCTCTGGATTGCCTCCATTTCCTGACATATTGCTCTGTCCCATAAATATAAATACATCTACAACTATATCTTGAGGAAGTTCAATTACATGGGTGGCATTTTTTAATTTTTCTTCCAACTCTGCCAAAATTTCTTCATAAGGCCGAGTATCCTTGGGAGTTTCCTTGACAGGAGATTCAATATCCACTACGTCATAATATTCTAATTCTTTTTGTTTCATTAAAGGATAGATAAAGTATACAGCACCAATTAATAACATAAAAACCACAATAACTGTGACTATTCTAGTCAAAATTTTTTTCAATTTATGCTTCCTTCTTTTCAATAAAAACCTTTCTGGTAATAAAGTTATAAATCATAACAATTCCTGTTGCAATAATCTTTGCCCCCATTTTTGCTGGCTTTTCTGACAAAAATCGTTCCAATGAAGGAATATTTTTGTAAATTCCATCTATGCAGAGCCAAATAATCCCTTCATTTATTAAAAGTCCAATGGCGCTAAGTCCTAAAAAGATCATAAATTCCACCTTTTTATCTGCCCCATCTTTTCTTTGAAATACAAAAGCCATGCTGGCCAAATAGTTAAACACAAGGGATATGATAAACCCAAGGGCGCCTGCCAGGAGATAATGAATACCCACATAAACGCAGGCTGTATATATAATGAAATCAATAAGAAATGACACTCCACCAACAATGCCAAACTTCATAATCTGTTCCATGAGCTGCTGCTTTTTGCTTTTGTTCATCAAAATTCCTCCATTCATATTTTTGCGTTCAACTCCTTAAAATCTTTTAAAGATTGTATGCCAATTTTTACAATTTTCTTAAAATGAATGGAATTGGTTCCTCCTTGACGAGGTTTAAACGTAATAGGAATATATTTTACCCTTCGTTTATGTTTTGTATAAATTACGTTAATGAGTACATTTGTCAGAAAAAAGTCTTTTGGTATGAGTCCTATTTCTTTTTTTAATACGCCTCCTTCCATAAGACGGTATGGCGTGTTGGCATCTTTCACTTTTATGTGGAAGCACATCCGGATAACGAGTTTTAATATTTTTGTCACAAAGATTCTGGAAAGCCCGTCTCCTCTTTTTTTCCTTTCTCCAACTATCATATCATAGTTTTTGCGTTCCTTCCAAAAAGGCCAGAACTCTTCAGGAACAGTCTGTCCATCAGAATCTGTCTGAAACACATAGTCTGCTCCCTTTTTTAAGGCATAATGATAGCCAAACAAAAGTGTTGCCCCATGTCCCCCGTTTTTCTTTGTCATAATCTCAAGTTGAGACCTTGTTTTGCTACAACTTTTCATCACTTTCAACGTGTTGTCTTTACTGCCATCATCAATGATAACAAGTTTGCTGTCTTTCCCAATCTTTTCCACGACAGGATACCAATCATTAATAATTTTTTCTATGTTTTCCTCTTCATTATAAGCAGGTATTACAATATATAATGTATCCATCTTCTACACATGCCTTTCCATCTTCAGGCTTTCTTTTGGGTCTTCATGGTTGTTTTTATATTTTTCAAATTCATTCCCATAATACATATGGTAAAAATATAATACCCAACGCCTGTTATAAGCAGAATCCCATCTCCTTCATGAAAGATTCGGAGTACAAAAAACACAGCTATTAATAAGAAAAAATAGTAGATTAGAAGCCATAAAGGATATTGGCTGTTTACTTTTTCTCCTTTGAAAAACATAGAGGCAGGAAGAATAAGAACAAAGAAATCATAAGTTCTATGGTAAGTAATAATCAAAGACCATAAAACCAACATGCTTATGACAATCTCATCTTCTCCCTCTCTTATTCCTATCATCATAGCACACAGCAATATAAAAACAATCCCTCCAATGACAAAGGAAAGAGAACTTCCCCCTAAGACTGCTCCTAAGTCAATCCCTCCTTCTGCTGCCAGAGCTGATGAGACTTTTAGAGGCTGTATAATCATATTAGCAACACTTTCTCCCAGCCAAAAGGCTGAAAAAACAGTGAGTATGCCATGAAGGAGAATAGCCCCCAATAAGGGCTGATACCATTTTTTATATAAGAAATACAAGGCAAGAGGCGCCGTAAGGGTATACTTAAAAAAACAAAAAGTAAGACTGACAACCCCACCAAGAAAAAGGAGTATACTCTTTTTCTCTCCATTCTTTTCAGCAAACCATACAGCCAGCAAAAAGAAGAAAAAGGAAAAAACCGTATGCTGTCCCACACCTATTTGATTTCTCCAAGGGGTGCCTGCCAGCATAAGAAGAAAAAAAAGAAAATATATCTTATTGTCTACTTTCTTAAAATAGGTATTTTTTAATAAAATACCTATACCTCCTGTTAACAGAAGATTTACTATTAGCCACACATATCTTGCCCCTATTGGCGGCAGCAATGTAAAAGGAAAAAGAAGCCACAGCAAAGAGGGAAACTGGTTTGCCTCCATTTGACTGAAATACTCCTCATACCCATAAGGAGACAAAATTCCTGTTGGTTCTATGGACTCTATATAAGGATTGACCTTCATAGTCAATGCCTTGGCCGCATCCCACTGAAAATCTTGACTATAATGGACTCCATTCCGGCAGCCTTGGACAAGAGAAAGGGTGGCCATTGCTCCAAGGGCAGTATATATAATTATCCATAACCACTTTTTTCTCTTATCCATATGCCCTCCTTATTTATGTGAAATCATGGGGTTTTCTCAAGAAACCTTTGTTCCTTACACATTTATGAATTTAAGTCCATCATTGCCTTTGTCAGCTCTTCCAATTTTTTATCTGCATCTTGAAGGCTCTCTCCTTTTATGCCCATATAAAACTTAAGTTTCGGCTCGGTCCCTGAAGGTCTGGCGCAGCACCAAGAATCATCGCTTAAGTCAAAGTATAATACATTTGACTTAGGCAGTCCAGTTTTATTTATTTCTCCTGTTTTCTGGTTTAGTATTTGATCTGCCTCGTAATCTCTTACAAACAAAACATCCCAGTTCCCTAATTTTTTAGGAGGATTCTTTCTTAAGTTTTCCATAATAGCCTGAATCTTTTCTCCACCCTCAATTCCCTTTAATGTCATTGTGTGGAGTCCCTCTTTATAATATCCATACTGTGCATAAATTTCTAACATCTGATCCCAAACAGTCTTTCCTTCCTTTTTACAAAAGGCAGCAACTTCACAAAGACTCATAACAGCTACAACGGCATCTTTGTCTCTTGCATGAGTGCCTACCAGACAGCCGTAGCTCTCTTCTAAACCGAATATATACTCATTGGATCCTGTTTCTTCAAACAGCTTTATCTGTTCCCCAATATATTTAAATCCTGTAAGAACTTCAATTAATTTCACATTGTAAGCCTTTGTCAATTGATCTGCCAAATTTGTCGTAACAATTGTCTTTATCAAAGCTCCCTTCCCAGGCAAAACCCCTTTTGCTTTCTTTTCTCTAAGCAAATATTCTGCAATAAGCATTCCTGACATATTTCCTGTAAAAGGAATATACTCCCCGCTCTTTGTATCTTTTGCATAAATGCCTAGTCGGTCTGCATCTGGATCTGTAGCTAATACAATATCTGCATCTTTTTCCTTTGCCAGCTTTAAGGCAAGGGTAAATGCTTTTGGATCTTCTGGATTTGGATAGTCTAAGGTTGTAAAATCCGGATCGGGTAACTCCTGCTCAGGCACTACATATACATGTTTAAAGCCTAACTCTTTTAATATTCTTCTTACTGGTATGTTTCCTGTTCCATGGAAGGGGGTATATACAATTTTTATATCATCAGCCATTTCTTCAATAATCTCTGGATGAACAATTTGTTTTTTTAGCTCTTCCATATAAGCGTCATCTATTTGGGTTCCAATTGACTCATAAAGTCCCTGTTTTTTTGCTTCTTCCTTATCCATAATTTTTACATCATGATAATTGGTCACTTTCTTTACTTCTTCAATGATCTCTCTATCTTTTGGAGCTGTAACCTGTGCCCCGTCTTCCCAATACACCTTATATCCATTATATTCCGGAGGATTATGGCTGGCTGTAACTACAATTCCAGAGATACAGCCTAGTTTTCGGATAGCAAAAGATAATTCTGGTGTAGGGCGCAGGGATTCAAATACATATGCCTTGATCTTATTTGCTGCAAGGCAAAGGGCTGCCTCATCTGCAAATTCTGGGGACATTCTCCTGGAATCATAGGCAATAGCCACTCCTTTTTCTCCTCCCCCTTGTTTTCGTATATAATTGGCAAGACCTTGTGTAGCCTTTCTCACAGTATATAAATTCATCCTGTTTGTTCCTGCCCCAATAATTCCTCTTAAGCCTCCAGTGCCAAAGTCCAGATCTTTGTAAAACCGGTCTTCAATCTCTCCTTCCTCTCCTTGAATACTTTTTAATTCTTCCTTTGTTTTCTCATCAAAGTAGTCATCTTTTAGCCAAAACTCATATTGCTCTCTGTAGCTCATCTTACATCCTCCATTCAAAAAACTTTTTTACACCATGCTTTTCGCATGTTCGCCTCCACCAATTACATAGTTGCTATAATCAAGGGAAAAGTTCACATTAAAATAAGGATCTCCCTTTTCAAGCTGTTTTTTCCACTTTTCCCGAAAGCGACTGCATTCTTTTTCATAACGTTCTTTATTGGCCTTATTGGAAGATTCATCATCCCTCCCCCTAGATTGGGATTCATAATGAAATAGTTCTGCAAAAGGAGTGAATATATTTAAATATCCTTTCTCTCTCAATTTCAAGCAAAAATCCACGTCATTCAAGGCTACTTTAAATTCCTCATCCAAGCCTCCTACTTCTTCATATTGCTTTTTTGACACCATCATACAGGCGCCAGTTACTGCTGTTACGTTTTGGGCATAACAGAGCCGTCCCATATATCCTAAATTATCTTTTCCCATTTTATAATGGGTATGCCCTGCTGTGCGATGAGCCCCAAGTCCAATGACAATCCCTGCGTGTTGTATTGCATAATTACTGTAATAGAGCATACAGCCAACTGCGCCTACATCTTCTCTCTGGGCATACATAAGTAATTCTTCCATCCAATTTCTTGTTACAATTTCTGTATCATTGTTCAACAGTATTAAGTATTCCCCCTTTGCTTCTTTCTCACCCATATTGTTCACAGCAGAGTAATTAAATTCATCTCTCCAATAGAGTACATGAATACGGGGATTTTTTTCTACTTGTTCATAATACACAAAGGTTTCTTCTTCCTCACTGTTGTTTTCCAAAATGAGTATTTCATAATTATCATAGGAACTTTTTTCTAATATAGAATTAATACATCTCTCTAACTCTTCTCTATGATCCTTATTTGGTATCATAATGGATATCTTGGGATTTCCCTTTATAGAATAGCGAATGCGGAATATTGTCTCAAAAGCTCTGGAACTTTCTATTTTAAAATCTTGAAATCCACAAGAAGTTAAGTGCTCTGCCACGGCTCCCTTGGCTGCATCAATGGCATAAGACTTGGCATTGATATCCGATGCAACGCTTCCTGCATGGGAGCGCCAATAATAAAGCATTTTAGGAATATGGACAATATTTTTTGCCTCAGCTGTCAGACGCAATACCATGTCATGATCCTGGCTTCCATCAAATTTGCTTCGAAATAACTCTTTTCCTTCCAATAATTTGGAAGAAAAGACAGAAAAATGGCAGATATAATTGTTTGCCCTTAAATTATCAATAGCAAAATCTGGCTTAAAATGCATGGTAACCATATCGTTTATACTATTTCCCTGAAAGGTTGTCTCGTCGCAATATATGTAGTCTGCATCTTGATCACAGATTACTTTCATGTACTCGTAAAGAACACATGGATGGAGAATATCGTCATGGTCAAAAAGACCAATATATTCTCCTGTGGCCAGTTGGTAACATATATTTGTATTTCCTGAAATACCTAAATTCTTCTCAATTTTCTTATACTTTATACGAGAAGCCCCTCTATAGGAGTCATTATCCCTATACTGGCAGCAAATACGTCCCACTTCCTCATGTTCCTTATCTGAGCCGTCTCCTAAGCATAATTCCCAGTTTTCATAAGTTTGTTCTAGGACAGATTCTATCATTTTCCGTAAAAATAATTCTGGCGTATTGTATAGAGGTACAAGAATACTGAATGTAATATCTCTTGGAAACTTAGTCTCTCTCTGGCCTTTCCTCACCTCTTCAGTAGGAAAGCTTCCAGTTCCATACATTTCATAAGCCTTTCGCTCAATCATTTTGCTCTTTACTTTTTTTATAAAACTCTCAGGATTTGGATAACGCTTAATACGAATAAATATATTTTTAAAATGGCTCCATGCTAACCGAAAAGGATAAACCATTCTCCATATTTTACTATTATGAATATTGTCTAAGTGGAATTGGGCGTCTGCCGCCTTTTGCTCTGCAGCTACAAGCTGCTCTGTCAAATCTTTGCTTCTTCTCATCTCCCTTTTATACAAGCTTTTATAATATTCCAGTTGTGCATGTAAGTCTTCCTGATTCATGATCTCTCTTCTATCCTTCCCATCCCCATTATGTTTCCTCAATATGAATTTCCCCTGTATAATAAAGCTGTTTGGAACATTTAGATTTTGCCAAAATACCTATTTTCACCTTTTCCTGAAAATGATCAAGCTCTCCCATTGTCTCCTCTAACTGGCTCTTTGCCACTTTACATACAAATCCTGCTAATTCTGTTCCCCTCACATCGGGGAAAACTTCCACAACATCTGGACGCAGCTTATCAAAAACAGAAACCAGACATTTCCTATCATTATACCCTAAAACAATATATCTTTCAAATTCCCAGTTATCATGCCTTGTAAGCAAGGACCATCCACTTATAGTAAAATGATCTTCACTTTGGGCTTCTAATCCCAAAACCCACTGAACAGACTCAATAGTATACTCAAAGTATTCCTTTTTCTCTTGTCTTGGAAGTTCTGGCACTTTCATATTCACTTTTCCAAACAGCCCCCTCATTCTCCACTTTGGCACATAATCTGGAATATAAGTAATATCGTCCTGAATTAAGTTTTCATTATAAAAGGGATCCTTTCCTACAAGCCAGGAATGTAGCTCATAAAAGATTTCTCTTTCCTTCATAAGCCTCCTATGCTTTTCCTCATCCCTTCCTTCTTTTCCCCTAGACAGGGATTCATAATGGTAGAGGGCAATATCATTTCGAACTACATTATAATATCCTATTTCCAATAAGGAGACACATAAATCCACATCCCCATATCCTATCCTTAATTCCTCCTTAAATCCTCCACACTTTTCATATCGATCTCTTTTCAAAAAAAGGCAGGCTCCTGTCACTCCAAGTACATTATATGTCATTTTATTTCGTCCAAAGTAATAACTGTCTTTGTCTGGATATGTGGCCAGTTTATGGGAGGGACCAACGGATAAATTTGTAATTCCTACATGCTGGATAGTCTTTGTATTTGGATAGAGAAGCTTTACTCCCACAGCCCCTATATGGGGCAGGGCTGCCTGTTCCACTAATTTCAAAAGCCAATCTCTTCCAATATTTTCTGGGAACTCAATATCATCATTTAAAAATAATAAATATTGTCCATTGGATTGTTCCACACCAATTTCATTCATCTTGGAATAGTTAAACTCCATTTTCCGGCATATGTACTGGAAAGGAAACTGGGCGGCCAAAAGACTTAAATCCATAGCAGTCTCTTCCTGACTGCCATTGTCTACAACAATCAATTCATAATTACTATAATCTGTGAATCGCTTCAAAGAATTTAAACATCGAAGAAGAACATTTTTATTATCTTTGGAAGGTATAATAATAGATACCTTTGGGTTTTCTTTCTTTATGTCTTTAAATAATTTTCCATATCCCCTTCTTATTATAGCTTCTTCTTTAATATCCAAATACTTCTTTTGATCTTTTACAGGAAACCTCTCTCTTTCTCTTACAAGCTCTCCTTCATCAATTCCCCAGCGATGGTAGAGAACTACAGGGATGTGTTCTATGACTTCTGCTCTCTCTGTTGCCTTTAACAGAAAATCATAAAAAATAACATCAAAGTCTCCTCCCTGTTTTACAGAAATTTCTTCTGCCAATGCTTTTTTTACACAGACCGCCTCCCGAAAATAACAAAAGGACATAAAAGTATCGGGTGACCAATCTGGTTTAAACCAAGGATTATGCCTATATTCTCTCTCCTGGCCCTTATCTTCCTCCCCATCTTTGTTCATTCCAACAGATACATCTAATTCATCGCTATCCCCATATAAAATATCTGGTTCCAAGCCTTTTTCCTTTAACTCTTGTATCCGGTTCATGAAAATCCACAAAGCCTGTTCATGAAGTACACCCTTTGCATGGACAAATAAAATATATTCCCCTCCAACTCCTGTAAAGTCCAAGCTGTTAAAGCGATTCACAATTTGTATATTTTTATAGGACTGTGCTACAATAGATTCTTTACAAAAAGTTGTTTCATCTTCAGATAAATAGCCATCTTGAAATAAATAAACAGAAATCATAGGTGTATCTGCTATTAAATTTTTTTTCAAAGGAAGTTTTTCTTTTTCTGTCATCCATCCATAATAAGGATCTTTCTGTTTCCTTGCTTCCTCCTCATACTCCCTTTTATATATTTTCGCCATCATCCGCCCTGTTTTCAGCCAGCTGATGAATCCTTCCTTTTTCATCTTCCACCTCTAATATATTTCCCAGCATAGCTTTAAATCCTAAAGCCTCCAAAGTGTCTATAGTTTCTTCCTCTTCATATTCTTCCTCTTCGTCCAGCTGCCCTGCTATTTCCTCCATATTTTTTTCAGCCAGTTCTTGCTTGAATCCTTCTATACTAGATAAAACTCCTTTAAAAACGCTGTCCTCTAATATGTCTACTGTATATTCTAAATGAAAAAACTCTTCTTTTCCTGTTAATTCTTCTACAATAATCTGGGCGTCATCTGTCGGGAAAAGAATAATGTGCTCCTTTCCTACTTCTCCATTAACATAATAGAGAAATCCATTTCTCCCTTTGCAAGAAAATTCATGAATTTTAAGAATGCAGGGAAATTCTGTAGGATCAATCCTAATTCTTACAATGCCTGGTTCTACAGGGATATTCAGGGAAACTCTCTTTTCCTCTGTCACATTTCCTCTTATTTTCCGCATCCCTTCAGGCTGAAAATCCTTCCCATAATCATAGTAAACTTTCACTAAATGGAGCTCCTTTCGTTGCATTCCATCTTGTACTAACTTTTGAAAATCTAAAGTAAGGCCTGCTATCAATGCATATGCCACATGAAGGGAAACCGTATCTCCAACAATAAATTTCTGAAAATGATGTTCCATCTTTTGAAAGGCTTTTATTTCCTCCTTGGATAAATGAAAATATTCAAAAATTCCTCCCTGGATGAACTCTGCAAATGCCTTTCTTTTTGGGGAACGTATATAATAATATAAGGCCCTGTATAAAATAAACTTCATTGGAATGGGAAAGGAAAAAGTCCATTCATAATCAATGACATGCCACTGCTCTTCTTTTTCTGTCTTCACCAAAATATTGTCAAAAATTAAATCAATATCCGAGACAGGCGCCCATTTGTACTCCTCCCCCAACTCCCATGGGCCGAAAACTTCTGTAAAAGAATCCCCTATTTCAAATTTATTTTTATCAGATATTTTCAAAAGCATGTCTCTATATTGAGAAATAAGCTGAAGCATTTTGTCAAAATCCTTTTCCTGCAGCAAAACATCCAGTCTGCTTTCTAGCGTCTCCCCTTCAATATATTGAAAAATAGCCCTTTCATCCCTCATCTGTGCAAAACGGTTTGGCAAAAATTTTGTCTTATCAAATAACTGGCAAAGCTTCTCATAATGTTCTTTTAAAGCATTGACATGAGCAGCTGCCTCTTTTGTGAGGGCTGTTTTTCTCACCTTTCTAGTCTTTCCTTCCTCCTCTGTTATGTCTGTTCGAATCATCCTATCTTTCGCCCGCTCGTTGGAATATTTCACAAATAGGATTTTTTCTTTTTCATATTGTATATTCTCTTTTTCTCCTGCAATTACAAGAAAGGAGTTGGAGTAAAAAGGAAACATTTCATTTTCAATAAGTCCGTCATATACCTTCGTCTCATCAAAAAGCACAACCCTGTCCCCATCAAAGTTTCTTAAATTATCCTTTAACTCTCCCTTATGGGGTAAATATTTATCTGAATAAATGGAAATAGGAAATTTATAATCTGGATAAGGATAATAAAATTCGTGATACAAATTATTCTCTTCCATTAATTTACTTATCTCTCTCTTGGAAAATGTTTTTACCCCAGAACTTTCTCCATACCCCTCCAAGCCTTCAAAATATTTTCCAACATGATCTTCTTTACATCCAGCCCAATACTTCAATCCATATTTGTTCTCTATTGCAAGAACAATTTTCCCTTCCTTAGCTAGATGGCTTTTTATGATTTCTAGAAAACGGAAATAAGGATTTTTTCCCTGAAGATAGGATTCCCCATACTCAAATACCCCAATAAGCATAATATAGTCAAACTTATCTTCTAATGTCTTTTCAATTTTCTGAAAATTCCCCACTTTAATCTCAATATTCTTTTTATCTTGATTACGGTATGCATTAATAAGACTTCTTTTTTTGCTTAATTCAATGCAGATGACCTCCTTGGCTTTGTCAGCCAGTGCTCCTGTAATCGCTCCACATCCAGAACCAATTTCCAGCACTTTATGTTCTTTGCCAATAGGAAGCCATTCCACAATATTTCCTCTTATATGGGATAGATGATATAGCACAGGCCAGGACTGCTGTCCTATGATAATCTCATTAAATATAGTTTCTTTATGATTTTTTACTACTTCCAGAAGTACATCTTCACTAGCCCCATCGCTATAACAATCCTGCCCTGAATATTGGCTGTAATCTAATACTACATTCCCTATCTGTTCTCTCATGTTTTTGTTTCCTGCCATCCTTAAGACAATATATCCTTGTATTATTTTAAACGACTTTTTCTATTATTATCTCCGTATTCATATCATAATATCCAACAGAATCTTTGGATGAAATGACATTAATGCTAAATAAGTCATACATTCTATGATATACTGTAAATTCTCCATCTCTATATCCGACACATCCTAAAGAAATTAAATATTCCCCTCCCTGAAGATCCATATTCTGTTTAAAATCGTAAATATATACTTCCCCCGGTCCTGGTGTACCCGTGTTCATTTTTTCGAACATTGTATTTGTCCCTGTTATTTCTACACCCATTCTGTTTTTAAAAGATACAGCAATAATGGGATCTTGAATTTTATCAAAAAATCTTACCTTCACTCGGATTGTGCAAGCTTCCCCCTTAATAAGACTATTGCTTATATTTCCCTCTGCATCTAAAGCACAAAAATCTATAAACTTTGCCAGTTCATTCCCATATTCATCTAAGTCAGGGTTTAACACCATTTGATCTTTCCAAGCAGAATGTACTTTTTTAGGCAAAGGGGCATATTTTACTTCTCCTTCTCTTTCCACATCCAGTTGATGAACAAGTACCTTTTTATACATATCAATTATTTCTTTAGGCTCTCCCTCTCCTATTTTAGCGCCCCTTTCCAAAAGGATGACTCTATCACAATATTTGCTAATACTACTTAAGTCATGGCTGACAAATAGGATAGTTTTTCCTTGTTTTTTAAAATCCTCAAATTTTCGATAGCACTTATTTTGAAAAAAAACGTCTCCAACAGACAAAGCCTCAACTACAATTAAAATTTCTGGGTCTATATTTATAGCTACTGAAAAGGCAAGACGGACAAACATCCCACTAGAATAGGTTTTTACTTTCTGATGCACAAATTCTCCAATATCAGCAAATTCTAAAATATCATCCAGCTTTTCATGAATTTCTTCTTCAGAAAATCCTGTCATTGTACCATTTAAATAAATATTTTCTACTCCTGTAAACTCCATGTTAAACCCAGCTCCTAACTCTAACAAAGCTGATATTCTTCCATGAATTGTCACGTCTCCCTCTGTCTGATTTAATACGCCAGTAATAATTTTTAATATTGTAGATTTTCCCGATCCATTTGTTCCAATGATTCCTACTGTTTCTCCTCGTCTTACTTCTATAGAGACATCCTTCAAGGCATAGTGTTCCTTATAGTGTACCTTTCCCTTTCCTATTCCAAAAGCTTCTTTAATTCTGTCTCTGTTTCTCTCATACAACTTATAAACTTTGCTTACATTATCTACCTTAATTGCAATATCTTCCATCTCTGTAACCATGTCCTTTCCAAGTATACCCCTTTCTATTACAGCATATCTGCAAAATGTACTTTCAATCTTTTAAATATAACTGCGCCAAGGGCAAACGTAGCCAATGTAATAATCCAAAAATAAGCTGTCGAATAAAATCTCTCCCAAAACCATGCTTTATATATAAAGGCCATCCTGTAGCCATCCACAATATATGTCAGGGGATTTAGTTTAAAAATAAAGTGATATTTTTCAGGAAGCATTGGAAGGCTCCACATAATAGGCGTAGCCCAAATCCCTATTTGCAAAATAATGGAAATAATCTGGGATAAATCTCTAAAGAAGACAACTACAGAACATGTAATATAGCAAAGCCCCAACACCAAAACAAATAAGCAGAAAGTGTAATAAAATACTTGCAGTGTATATAAATCTGGTTCTGAACGATAACAGGCAAAAAGCAAAATGGCAAAGGCAACAAAAAACAAATGTACAAACAAAGCGGAGATAATTTTAATAATAGGAAGAATACTAATTTTAAATACTACCTTTTTGACCAAATAGTTATATTCCAGCATAGCTCCTGTTCCCCCACCTAACGCTTCCGAAAAGAAAAACCAGGGAATAAGTCCTGCCACAAGCCACAATACAAAAGGAGTATCCCCCACATCCCCTGAACGCAGTCCTACTTGAAAAACAAACCAGTATACAACAATAGTTACAATAGGTTGAACAAAGGCCCAAAAAATTCCAAGATAAGATCCTGCATACCTCGTTTTAAAATCACTCTTTGCTAATTTCCATATCAACTTTCTATTTTGATATAACTCTACAGGAAGAATAATCATTTTATCATAATATTTTATAAAGAAAAAATAAATAATATCTAAAATAACACAGGATACTACTTTTTTAAAAAATTCCTGAGTCTGATCTGCCAAAGGATTATTGTGTACTATAATATAAACATTCAGTACAAAGATAAAAATACTGACAATTCCTATAGTTTTTACCTTCTTATTCATCTTCATACCATGCCTTTCCAAAAATACTGCTCTTTCATTTCTAAAGCAGCTCCAAAAATCTTCTCAGGGGCGAAATATATGCCCCTTGCCATACTCGCCCCCTTTTATTACTCCTATCTTTTCCTGTTTATTTCTTTAATTCTTTTATTCCACCCCATTTTTTATCTTTTTCCGATATAATGAGCTCCATGTCTTCTGGAAGGGGCCAGCAAATTCCAATCTCTGGATCATTCCATAAAAGTCCTCCCTCATCATTGGGATGATAAAAATCTGTACACTTATAAGCAAATTCTGCATAATCTGAGAGCACTAAAAACCCATGGGCAAATCCTTTCGGAACAAAAAACATTTTCTTATTTTCTTCAGAAAGGTGGACCCCATACCATTGTCCATAAGTGGGAGAATCCTGTCTTAAATCTACAGCCACATCAAACACTTCTCCTCTAATTACTCTGACAAGCTTATCTTGGGGATACTGAAGCTGAAAATGCAAGCCTCGAAGTACCCCTTTTTTGGATGCGGACTGATTGTCCTGGACAAAGGTTGCCTCTATCCCCACTTCCTTAAAATCATTATAATGATATGTTTCCATAAAGTAGCCTCGCTCATCACCAAAAACTGTTGGTAATATAACCTTAAGACCGTCAATATGGCAAGTCTCCACTTTAATTTTTCCCATTTTCCACTCCTCCAAACATGTCTCAATATCCTAAGTAACTTTGATTGCAGTCTACATAGCCTTTTATTCCCTGGATAGTTCCTTTAGATGTATACTGCCATAAATCATAGCGTCCTTTATAAGTAGGTCCGCTTGTATTATACTGTGCCAACCATATTTTATAACTTCCCAAAGCGGAAGCATTCATATGAGATGTAAGCCATGTTTTATTGGCGTAAACTCCAGGCGTATAACCGCCTCCCCGAATCGTTTCACAAAAAGCCTTTATAATATTTGTCCTTGTACCTGCATCTAAGAAATCTGCCCTTGGTCCGCTTTCTACGTCCATAAAAATAGGATAATCTAAACCATACCCTTTGCACAAAGCAATGCACATACTTGCCTCCTCCACTGCTTCTGCCTCGGTTACTGCCTGGGTGAAGAAGTAAACCCCTACTTTTAAACCAGCAGCCTTTGCACCAGAAATGTTTTTCCTAAACGTAGGATCCTCTATAAGCGCTCCTGTGGAAGAGCCTCGATAACCGCATCTTATAATGACATAGCTAACACCAGAAGCCCTTACGGCTCCCCAATCAATAGAGCCATTCCATTTTGATACGTCAATGCCAAAGGTTCCAGAGCTTTGATTTAAGCTTCCATCAGCTCCAAAATGGTATGTAACCCCTCCAATAATTTGATCTCCTGTAACTGGCGTTCCATCAGATAGAAAATAATACGTCTTTCCTTCTATTGTCTGCCATCCTGTATATTTATATGTAGATTTGGTACTTTCCACTTTCGAATAATACGTTCTTAAATCATTTGCCCAGTCTTCTCCTGTAGCTTCTACATATTCTTCTCCCACTTTCTTATAGAGCACATTTCCTTTCTCATCTGTTAATTTTCCGTCTCTTTGTATCCCAGCCTCCTGATAGACGGCTGTCACTGTCAAATCCTTTGTAACATTGGAAAAGTCTTGATCCCATTTCTCAAATATATACCCTTCCCTGGAAGGGCTACTAGGAGCATTTGCCCCCTGGCCTTCCTCAACGGTTTCCTTATGTATTTCCCTTCCGTCAAAGTCCTTGAATACTACAGTAAATGTCTGTTTTTTGGGAGGCTCTGTACTTGTTGTATTATTTTCGCTGACTGTCGGGGTTAGTTCCTCCTGTCCCGTTTCTGCCGTTGCCAGTAAGTCTCCTATAAAAGGTAGTCCTGCTGCTCCAAGAACTTTCATTCTGCCCTTCCTTGAAGAGGCAACTTCTTTTGGAACAATTACCTTACCTGTATATTCTATATATTCCACTACAGCTTCAGACGCAATTTCTGTTTTCGTAGATTCCAACCACTCTACAGTATCCTTTTGTACTGGTCCTGTCTCTTCTATTACATTGTTGTGTTCTGTATCTTCCACTGCAACATTGACTTCTGATTCTTTTTTTATCTCACTTTTTATCTCAGCAATTGCCTTATATTCAAGCTGTCCTTTCACTGCTACGGAAACACTGGATTCTGGCCATATATAAGCTTCTTCCCCTTCCTCCTTTACAAGGGCCACTGTATAACTGCCTGGTTCCAATTTCGATATATATATGACAGCATCTCTATCTTCATCTGTGTATTCCTTTTCTCCATTTTTAGAATGGTTCACCAAAACTCTCCATGGAAAATCTTTGACCAACCTTCCATTTTGATCCACAATTTTTATTTTCAAATCCTTATCCAAAGAAGTCAGTTCCAAACCTAAATAGGTTTTTTCCTCTACTGCTTCCTCTATCTCATCCTTTTCCTGTTCCTCTTCTATCTCAGGATTCTCTTCCACAATAACTTCCTCCTTCAAAGGAAGAACTTGATAGTTCACTGCATTCATAGGAGATGACAGCTTGGCTGCCCTGGCTGCTTCTATCTCTTGGAGTCTAGCTGTCCTCTTCTGATCTTGGGTATAATTATAGTAAACGACTCCTGTTCCAATAGCTGTCAAAAACAAAGCGACAACCGCCGCCGCCATAACATACTGTATCAAACTTAAACTTCTCACCCCTTGGAGAAGCCTGCTTTTTTTCCTCTTTCTATCCTGCTCATCTTGTAAATAGTATATCCCTTTCTCCTCTTCCCAATTATCTCCAAACTCTTCTCTCTGATAATACTCTAGCTTTTCTTTACAATAATCTCCCTGTAATTCCTTTTGTCTTTTCCATATTTTTTTCATACCCTTCCCTTGTTCCTTCCTTTTTTAACTTATAACCCATTAGCAATGTCTAATAAATACTGTCCATATTCCGTCTTATTCAATCCCTCTGCCAGTAAAACTAACTGTTCCTTATCAATAAATCCCTTTTTATAAGCTATCTCCTCAATACAAGAAATATATAGACCCTGCCTTTTTTGGAAGGCTGCCACAAAATCAGCTGCCTCTAGGAGGGAATCATGATTCCCTGTATCCAGCCAGGCAAAACCTCTTCCTAATGTTTCCACCTGTAAAGTTCCCCTTTTTAGGTATTCATTATTCACTGCTGTAATTTCCAGCTCTCCCCTCTTTGAAGGCCGAATTCCTTTGGCAATAGATACAACATCGTTATCATAAAAATAAAGGCCTGGAACTGCATAATTTGATCTAGGCTTTTTTGGCTTTTCTTCAATAGACAGAGCTTTTCCCTTTTCGTCAAACTCCACAACCCCATATTCTTTTGGGTCTTTTACGTAATAGCCAAAAATAGTAGCCCCCTCTTTTCTGGAAGCAGCCTCTGCCAATACCTTAGAAAAACTTTGTCCATAGAAAATATTGTCTCCCAACACTAGGGCAACCTGATCTTTACCAATAAAAGCTTCACCAATTAAAAAAGCTTCCGCAAGGCCCCTTGGCTCCTCTTGTATCCCATAAGAAAGAGTCAGGCCTAATTGTTTTCCGTCTCCCAGAAGTTCTTCAAAAACTGGCAGATCTCTTGGTGTAGAAATGATAAGTATTTCTCGTATGCCCGCCAGCATTAACGTGGACAAAGGATAATAAATCATAGGCTTGTCATAAACTGGCATAATCTGCTTTGATACCGCTTTTGTCAATGGATAAAGCCTTGTCCCAGCTCCCCCTGCTAAAACAATTCCCTTCATTCTCCATCCTCCCTAAACTGGTACATCTCTTCATAATATTTCTGGTAATCCTTACTTGTCACCCTGTCCATCCATTCCCCATTCTCAAAATACCATGCAATCGTCTTTCGAATGCCATCTGCAAACATTGTTTCAGGAACCCAGCCAATTTCAGACTTAATCTTATCTGGAGCTATGGCATATCTCCTATCATGTCCCTTCCTATCCTCTACATAAGTAATCAAGTCTTCACTGATCCTCTCTTTTCTCGGATCTCCCTCTGGAAGCATCTCTTTTAAAGTGTCTAATATAATATGGACAATTTCAATATTTTGCTTTTCATTATGTCCTCCAATATTATATGTCTGTCCCAGACTGCCCAGCTCCTGAACCATGTCAATGGCTTTTACATGGTCTCTCACATAAAGCCAGTCTCGTACATTTTTTCCGTCTCCATAGACAGGCAGCTTCTTTCCCAAAAGGGCATTATGAATCATGAGGGGGATCAGCTTTTCCGGAAACTGATAAGGTCCGTAATTATTGCTGCAATTGGTAATATTAGCGGGAAACTTATAAGTGTCAATATAACTTTTTACAAGCATATCTGAGGAGGCTTTGCTGGCGGAATAAGGACTGTGGGGATCGTAGGGAGTCGTCTCATAAAAATATTCCCCTGCCCTCTCTAAAGAGCCATATACCTCATCTGTGGATACATGAAGAAACTTCTTCCCCTGGGCATATCCTTCTCCCTCAGCCCATGCGTCTTTCGCACAGTCAAGGAGAATCAATGTTCCTAAAACATTGGTTTTTACAAATATTTCCGGGCTGTGGATGCTCCGATCTACATGACTTTCTGCTGCAAAATGTACGACTCTGTCTATGTCATTCTCCTCAAATATTTTGGAAATAGCTTCTCTATCACAAATGTCTGCTTTTATAAAGGTATAATTTCTACGTTTTTCCACATCCTTTAAATTTTCCAAATTCCCTGCATATGTTAAAGCATCCACATTAATAATACGAATGCTGTCATTGTATTTTTGAAACATATAATGGATATAGTTAGCTCCAATAAAACCAGCTCCACCGGTTACTAAATATGTTTTCATCCTTATTTCCTCCAAGCTCTGCATACATGTCTTTGCTCTTTTATTTATATTCCGTCATATTATACCATTATATATAGTAGAATTCAACAGGATTTCAAAATACAAAAGAGACTGAACGCATAAAGGATCAGTCTCTTTCATTTTTAGCAGGCCATACTGTTTAGCCTTATTCTATCAGCAATCTGAACCATATACTCAGAATTGCATGGCTTTCTTCTTCCCCCGGCAATGGAATAACCAAAATATTTTTCAAAAGCTTCTATGTTTCCCCTGGCCCAAGATACCTCCACAGCATTTCTAATAGAACGCTCAACCTTGGACACAGTTGTCCCATGTTTCTTTGCAATATCATAATATAAAACTTTTGTAATGGAATGGGCAATTTCCATGTCTTCCACGAGCATCATAATTGCCTCCCGAATATAACCATATCCCTTCAAATGGGCAGGAACGCCAAATTCGTGCAAAATCTCTGTTACCTGCCACTCTAATTCTATGTTTTTTCTATCTTTTACAATTATCATTGTCGCCTCCTTATTGTTTCTTCCCTTTTTCCCTAATTTATCACATGCATGTAAAAATCTCATTATCTGCCAGCAAATTTATTGTATCATAAATGTAAATATTTGTAAATAGTCACTTCTCATATTTTCGCTGTCTTTTTACCAAAAATCTTTCAGATTATTACTTTCATATAAATATTCTACATATTCCTCACTATCCACGTATCGAAATAAGTCATAGGCTTCATTTTCTGAAATAGGGATCTTTTCCTTATCTGTCACATTATAAAGTTCTCTTGCCATTGTATAAGTATACTTATCTTTATTTACTACAATACCACGTACAATAAACTCCACTTCAATTTCCCGATAATGGACATGATCATCTGTGACATACACTTTAAAACCATATTTATGCCCATAAAATGCTGTCTGTTTATTTACTATTTTCTCATAAAGATATCCGTCCGCTTTTTCATCCATAAATGTAGGGATTGCCTCATCCCACAATTGTGTCAATTCATCCGATGCTGCATTTGTAATTTGTCTGGCACTTACTTTAACCATTTTCTTTGGTGCCGGCATATTCATTCCTCTCTTCCGTTTTAACTTACTTTGCCCCATCCCCTCGGATTACTACACCAATTGTTTTCATTAATATTTTTAGATCAAGCCCCAGGGACCAATTATCAATATATTCAACATCCATACGGACAACTTCTTCAAAGTCTGTAACTTTGCTCCTGCCGCTAATCTGCCATAACCCTGTCAGTCCTGGAGTTATACTCAATCGCCGCTTATGATAGCTTCTGTATTTTTCAAATTCATCCAATGTTGGAGGTCTGGTACCCACAAGACTCATATCCCCTTTTAATACATTAAAAAACTGGGGACATTCATCTAAGCTTGTCTTCCTTAATATTCTACCCACCTTAGTAATTCTTGGATCATCTGTTATTTTAAACATAAATCCATCTGTTTCATTTTTTTCTAAAAGCTCCTTTTTTCTAACATCAGCATCCACATACATGGAACGGAATTTATACATTTTAAAAAATCTTCCGTTCTTTCCAACACGAATTTGGGAATAAAAAACAGGTCCTTTTGATTCTAGTTTAATTGCTGGTCCAAAGATAACTGCAATGAACAAAGTGAAGAAACAGCCAATAAGGGAACCTGCAATATCTATTAGCCTTTTTAAAATAAGGCGTCGCATAGGCATAATTTGGTTTGCTAAAGTGACTGCATAAAGAGCTCCAAATTTTGATACGGTTTTTTGAGCTCCAATGTGAAAACTGTACAGGTCAATATTCATGTGAATTGTAATTCCCATAGAAAACAGTTTCTTCACAAGCTTAATGGTATCTTCTTCTGGATAACCCTTTGTATAAAAATAAGCCTCATCTAAATAAGAGCTTTTGCAGTACTCAATCAAATTTCTTCGATTTGCCACTACTGGCACTCCCTGTATCCTTTTCCCAATCTGGTTTTTATCTAAAACAGCAGCAGCAGCTACCTTATACTCCCAATTTTTCTCAGATAGCAACGCTTGAATGGCTTGTTCTGAAATTTGATCTAAAGTAACTAACAAAAGCTGCCTGTTTTTTTTACTATTTTTATAAATATGAAGCCAGTAATACTTTAAACCTTGATGACTCATATACATAAAGAAGCAATTAATGAAAAAAAACAGCACCATTACCCCGCGGGAAAATTCCATAACAATACGTGTAAAATAAATACTACAAATTGAAATAAGCATCATAATACCATTGACTTTTACTACACTTATCCCTTCAACGATATATCCTCTCATCACAAAGTCTCGATTCATATTCACTGCCAAATAAAGAAATAAATAGCTTAAAATAAGCAGAGCCAGTACTCCAAGAATGGAGCCCTGCCCTCCAAACTCCAAAAATGAATGGTGTCGTATAAAATTAGATATAAAAAAGCTGGTTATAATCGCAATACAGTCTATCCCAATAATGAATAAATTCTGCATATTATTTTTATTTTGAAACATAGCGCTTCCCTGATAAGCCACCTTTCTTTTACAATTTTCCTTAATTAAGGCAAGTATACGGTTTCGCTATATGTTTGTCAACCAGCGTTCCTTCTATTCTATTGTACCGATTACTTAATTGTATTTCAACCCTTTCTTCATAATTAGTCACAATTTGTCCCTTTTTGTTACATAAAATAACTACTATTTTACCAAATATTTTTAACTGGACAATTAAATATGGGTCATTATAAATTGGCATTCTCCTTGGACCATTACTTTCTTTTTTCCCGCAGTAATAAAATATGTTTTCCCTGGATAAAACCTTAAGCAAGTCGTCTTTGTCTTTATTTTTCCAAATCCCTCCAAAAAGGAAAGGACACAGAAGGAAGCGTCTTCCACTTCTATCTCTGCCTGGTTCTTTATCGTATACCGTATACTCTCAAAATATTTGCATTGTCCTAAAATTTGTTTTGTATAGCCTTCTTCTGCTTCTTCTTCACAGGGAAATTTCCATTCATCATAAGGCTCCAAATTGGCCACCTTTAATGCCTTTTCTAAGTGTAACTCTCTGAAATTTCCAAATCTGTCCTTGCGGCCATAGTCATATAAACGGTAAGTGCTGTTAGAACTTTGCTGGATTTCGTAAATAACAATACCTTCTCCAATGGCATGAATGGTCCCTGCTTCTATGAAAAATACATCCCCCTTCTTAACAGGAAATTCCTTTAGAGCGTTCATAATCGTTCCCTTTTCCACTCTTCTTCTAATTTCCTCCTTGGTTATTTTTTCTTTTAATCCACAGTATAGCTTAGCCCCTTCTTTGCAATGAGCAATATACCACATTTCATTTTTCCCATATTCCCCTTCTTCTCTTATCGCATACTCATCTCCTGGATGCACCTGGACAGATAAATCTTCTCTTGCGTCAATAAACTTTATTAAAAGGGGAAATTTTTCATAATTTTCACACTTCCAGCCCAAGGCTTCCCAGCCTATTTTCTTTAAATAATGTCCAAATACTGCTCCTTTGTACCTGCCAGATCCAATGATACTCTCTCCTGCCTCATGTCCAGATAATTCCCAGCTTTCTGCAATCGTCCCATAATCACATTTTTTCCCATATATTTTCTTTAATTTGTTTCCACCCCACAAATAATCTTTATAGGCTGGCTCTAACTCTACAATATCTTCTATTTCAAAGCCTAACTCTTTTTCACTGACGTCCATGCTTTGAAGGGAGATAATGTCCTTTTCTGTAACAGATTCTCCAACAGCAACTTCTATAATAATCAAATTTTCTCTTGTCACATTCGATACTTGATGGGAAACTCCAACAGCAACGTCAATGCTCTCTTTCTCTTCATAATCTCTTGTTGTTCCATCAATGGAAACCCTGGCCTTTCCCTCTACAATGGACCAGTGCTCACTTCTATACTCATGTTTATGGGCATAGATTGTTTCACCTGGAAAAATCGTCAATTTTTTCACCTTAAAATTCGGTTCACTGTTTAGCACTTCATACATACCCCATGGTCGGTATGAAATTTTATTATCTTCAAAATAATGCCCATATTCTTCTTTATTTTCCCGAACAATGGTTTTTAACTGGGGAGAACGCCCCTTTTCACCAATATAGACTGCATCATCTGTGTTTACGACCATTATATTTTTTAGTCCATTTGTCACTACGATATTTCTCTTTGACCTGTTTAATACTGTAGTATTTATACAATCTTCCTGAATAGAATTTTCAAAATCAGAACTTTCTGAAAACTTTTCCATATCTTCAATATGGCCAATATCCCACCACTCAAACTCTCTTTGCACAGTTTTCATTTTTTTTGAGTGCTCAAACACCGCCTTTTCCACACACATTTCCGGAATAGTAAGGAGAACTCCCTCTGGGATAATGATGGAATTATTTCCCCTCTTTACTTTTTTAGCCCCCTCTTTACATGCATAATATATTTCTGGGGAATAGGTTCTTAACTCTTCTAAAAAGACTCCCGTTTCAAACAAAAACATTCCGCTGTTCCACAAGTAGGTTCCCATTTCTATATAGGACTTAGCTGTTTCTAAATCTGGCTTTTCACGAAACCCCTCTACCTTTTCTCCTCTATGACCTATATATCCAAACTCTGTATTAGGTTCCAAAGCCTCTATTCCAATGGAAACTAAATAACCTTGCTCTGCCAGTTCCTTGCATCTTATAATTGCTTCCTGATAACCATTTCCTTTGATAAAATGATCTGCGGCAACAACAAAGAGAAATTCAGAAGCATTGCAATGAAAACAAACCATGGCAATAGCTGCTGCTGTTTTCCTTGCTATTTCCTCATAAAACATTCGATATTTAAGCCCCTGGAAACTTTTCATCTGTCCCTCTGCAATATAATGATATTTCCAATTTGTTGCAATAAAAAACTCCTCACAAAAGGGCATGTTTCTCATTACCGTCTCCTGGAGCAAAGAACGGTTTTTGTGAATTTCCATAAACTGTTTTGGATAATTTTTTCTTGAGAGAGGCCAAAGCCTGTCACCGCTCCCTCCTGCAAGCACTAAACACTTCATTCCCGCTCCCATCCGCCGCTTTCGTATGCAGCTTCTTTTTTGAGATGTATTATAACAGAATTAGCAAAAAAAAAGAAGGGATTAAAATAAATTCCCCCAAAACATAGTTATAGCCCCTGCAAAAAGGCAGAGACTATACTAATACAGGTGTAAAAAACTTTTATTTCTTCTATACTCTTTTATAACACATCATTGACATAATTGCAATACTAACTATTATTTACGATATCCATTCTTTTAAGCATAGATTCAAAGTATTATTTGCGTTCTATACACTTTTATAGTAAAATTTTGATTATATTTAATATATAAAAACATTATAAAAATAAGGAAAGGTGTGAACAGAAACATTGCATGATCAAATTGCTGAGATAAAACTTAAAATATTACAGTTGATAGAGCAAAAGTTTTATGAGGAAGCTTCCATTTTATTAGATAACTACATAGAAAAATTAGGAGTAGATGAAGATATTCAAAAGCTGAAGCATCTCCTTTCCTTTCTTCAGCAGCCAAAAGTGCTTGTTATATGTATTGACTGTACTGCTGGAGCCATGGAACAGTTTAAAAACAGCCAAACTTATAAAAATCTAGAACTTGTATCTATTCAAAGCTCTAATAAAATTATTTCCCAAGTAATACAATATGTTATTGAGGCTAGTGCCAATTATATCTGTTTTGTGGAAGAAAGCACAATATATGAGTGTCATATGATTGACAATCTTGTGGAATTTATGATAAATGCTCATAAAGATTTGGACGGAATAATTCATGAGCGATATTACGGCCTTTCAAAAGACGAGCTTTTTGCCTGTGCATATCGGGATTACAGAGGAGTCATGGAAAACCGTCTTCTTACTGGCAGAGGCATTATAGAAATCAGTATAGAAAATGGAAGAAATCTTTATGGAAGCTTATCTTCTTTTTTTATGAAAACGGATAAAATTTCCCAGTATATCCATATCTTCCCAGAACATTTTATTACAGAGGAAAATGCCAAGATTGCCTTATACTATACCCTGCTCTATCCTTCTACTATTCAAATACTGGAAAAAGGTTTTACTATTCGCCTTTTAAAACCCCTTTTGAGAACATCTATGGACAGATTATCGAGACAGCAGTCTAGATTTCATGAATTAGTCCGTATACTCCTTGATCAGCATTGGCTGGATGTCGTTCCTTCAAAAGGGCTGGGACTTCCAGCAGAATACCATTACCTGCTTGGGAAAAAAGAAGAAAGAACTCCTTTAGACAAAAAAATCACTTTTTTTTATACAGATGCTGGAGAGTACCATAATCTTTTCCCATTAGCCGAGGAGGCAAAAAAAAGAGGATTTGAAATCTCCTTTGAATCCAACATGGATGAAAAAGCTGTCATAGGAGTCTATTGTCAGCATGAATACAATCCAAAGAATTCTCAATTTTCCATCATATTATTGCACGATTTGACTCAGGGAAACTTCAACTGGCCGGATCATTGGGCTGCAGAACATTGGGATGGATTTGATATTGGCATACTGCCTGGAAGAGAATGGTGCAAACGATGGGAGCTTTCCTCTAGTCAGTATTATTCTAATACAAGATTTGGGGTGTATGAATTCGGCTATCCCAAAGGGGACACTATAAAATCCCCTGCATTATGGGAAGAAGTAGAAAAGTGGAAAAATAAATGGCCTTTCAAATATGATAAGACCATATTATACGCCCCTTCTTTTGAACAAAATGGAAAAGAAGAGGATTTTATTCAGGCATTACATACTATGGAAGTAAACCTTATTGTCAAACATGCCGATTGGGACGATAATCTTCCTCAAGCAGCAAAATTCAAACAATGTATCGCTGATATGCGAAGGCTTCATGAAGGGAAATATGAAAATTTATATTATGTAGAAACAAAGGAGAATATCTTCCCTCTCATTGCCCTGTCTGATCTCGTCGTATCGGATGATTCCAGCGTTATGACAGAAGCTCTTCTTTTTCATGTGCCAAGTATATCGGTCTCTGAATGGCGAAACTATACATTGCCCTATCATTATGTTTTTCAATGTTCCAAGACAGAACTAAGGCAATATGCAGAAGACATATTAAAGGGCAGGGAGAAGGAAAAGGAAATTCAAAAATGGAGTTCTGAATTATTCAGCAATGTTGGAAAGACCAGCTCTCTATTTATAGATTTAGTGGAATATTATACTCAGAATGGAGAGAAAAGGGACTTTTTTCAATATAGGCTGGATCCAGCCTATGAACCTATTACTTTGTGGAATTAACTAAAGAATCCACACTTTGCGGGGATTCTATTGTCATGAATTAAAAAAGAGCTTTTATCTGTTTGTTTTACAGCAAAAGCTCTTTTGAGACTAGCGGATAAAATTCGTCCAAACCCTTTCTTCCTTTTCTGGTAAACCAAAGGCTTCTTTTCCCAATGCAATGCTCTTCATTAAAAAAGACATATTTAAGGCCAAAGTTCTCATTCCCTGCATCCCTTCCAAGTCATTCTTGGATTCCTCTCCATTATTTCCATGGATGCTGTTCCAATACTGGCCTGAAGCTACTGGCATTCCGCATATAGTAAAATATTTATTCAACTCATCAAAAGTTGCCGATAACCCCCCTCTTCTAGCGGACACAACACTTGCCCCCACTTTCATTGTTTTATCAAAATGGGCGCTATAAAATAATCTGTCCAGAAAGGCAATCAAGGTTGCATTGGCCGATGCATAATAGACAGGACTGCCAACGACCAATCCATCACATGCCTCAAATTGAGGGGCAGTCTCATTCACTAAATCTTTTACTACGCATTCCCCATGTTCTTTGCAATAACCACAGGCAATACATCCTGGAAGAAGCTTGTTGCCTACATGTATTTGCTGGGTTTCTATCTCGTTTTTTTCAAATACCTTCTCCATTTCATGCAAGGCAGTGTAGGTACTTCCCTTTGCATGAGGGCTTCCGTTTAATAATAACACCTTTAATTTACCCATTTTCATTTACTCCTCTTAAAATTTTTATTCCAATATCCTCTGAGTTTTATAATATCTGCAAAAATATAAAGCCCTATTATTTCCTATAAAACTAACTTAATAATTTATATGCAAATTGAAACTATGTTATTAACAAACAACAGGACTATTTTAAGGCTGGCTCCTAAATAAAATTTATATTGTAAAATTATCTTAAAGCTTTCTAATTTATATTTATTGATTGAATACGTACATTTTCAATGTGATTTTCAAAAAGCTCTGGATAATCAGAATACCACTGGTTGAAACTATCAATTAGCCATTCATAATCGGCATCATCAAAATCCCTAACTTTTTTATATAAATGGACAGTTATGTTATGATCAATCAAAAAGGAACTTACTAATTCAAAATTATTACTTAATTCACTTTCTGAATTCATAGCCTCATTTAAAAATTCGATAATTTTCTGTCCATCTGGGTTCGCATGCAGCTGAACTGGCTCTGTCGTTATAACAGCATCCGCTGTTAAGAATTGTTCAGGAAAACCTAGTGTTAGATCCGTATGATAAGTAGTGGCTAATTCTGAAAAATAATTGCTGTCTTCAGGAAGTTTCAAATTTCTTAATATATCATCGTTAAATAAACCTGATGCCAAAACATAAACCTTTGTATTTCTCTCATGGGCTATCTCTTTTGCATCTTCTACTATTTGTTCTAGTATATCTATATCATTTCTTATTGGAGGTATAAATCGTGCAGAAGAGTACAAATTATATGGATTTCCTATGTTCGCATCTTCGTCCAAAGCATATATTAACCCTCTGCCTAGGTAAATGACAAGAATAAATGACACAAAACACTGTCCAATCTTTCTCCATGTACTTTTTAAATGTTTTTCCATCATATAAAACAATAAATAAATTCCCAAGCTGTAAAGAATCCCTATCTGTACTGCTATATTATAATAATGCTGCATAGATAAATCTTGAATTCTAAAAAATAGTAAAAGACAGGAAAAAGAGCTGCTAAGAAAGAGAATAACAAGATTCATCTTTTTCTGTATTACTAAAAAAACAACACCAAGGAAAGAAAATATAAGCACTATCCAACTAATCCAATGAGCCACATTAACAAGTTTATTGGCCAAAGTGCCATATATGGAGTAGGCGCTATATTGAAATGAATAATTATTAAAAAGAGTACGCACTAAATATGTTCTAAAAAACAAACCTAAAACAAATAAACAAATGCAAGCTATACATACTATATTCTTTATATAATTTATAATGACTATCTTATTTTTTTGTTTTAAAACATCATAGAAATGTACTATAAGAGTCCATCCAAAATAAGTTAATGCAAAAAAAGAAAAATGTCTTCGAACGGTCAATAGAAGTAAAAACAAACTGGATAAAATGAAATTGTATTTTAAGTCAAAAATCCCCCAGTTTTTTTCCAGCAATAAAAGAACAATAGAAGCTGAAACAAGGAGTCCTGCTGAATCATATAAGCCAAAGAAAGTTGGTAAATATAAAAGGGGAATACTGCTTACTATTATAAATGAAAATAATAATCTATTATTTTTAAAAGATTTATTTATTATTCTTGTAATTATCTCAGCTATGAGTAAACTAGAAGGAAGTTGAAACATAATATATATTAGAAAAACAAACATACGATAGGAAGGCCCTGCAATTAAAAATGGAATAGTCATAAGGCATGGTACTACATCACTATAATCCATCAAATCAATGGAACGATAAAGTTCTTTCAATGTCTCAAGAGGATATAAAAAAATATTTTTACTAAAATTCAAGGTTTTACTCCAATAAAATGCATTATCCCAATGATAAACTGCCGTTCCAGGTAAAGGTTGTAAATAAAAAGTCCATAAAGCCACTCCTATAATAAAGAAAGCAAGCATTATTAACTCCCATTTACTGACAGATTGAGACAGTCTTTTAGAAGGTGTATATTTGTAGCTCATTAATAATAAACCATAAAATAATAAAAGAAAAAACAATAAAATAGTAAAAACGGCAATAATCTTCATAAGATGTAGATCTTCTATAAGATCCTTCTCCTTTCAATAGAAATAATTCTTTTGTAAAGTTGTATTTATAACATATTGTTCATTACATTTTATGATATTAACATATATAAATTTTATAATCAACAAATTCTTATTTTTTATGCCCTATTTCTTTATAATTACAGTATCTATTTCAGATAGTTAAAGGTTCGTAAGCTACAGCCATACAAATTAAAGATTATATATTATATTTGAAAAAATTTTTGCCCAAAGAGCGCAAATAGAAAAAAACCAATGTCCTGTGAAACGAGGACATTGGCTATAAAGACTTTATTCGTTTTATATATGAGACAAGAATTACAGACAGTGCTATAAAAAGCTTCATAAAATGTATATAAAGAAAAAAAGTTATGCCTACATATTAATGCAAAAATATGATAAACCTCACAATCTCCAGTACCAATACCCTTTTTCCAATACTTCTTTTTTATTCAGTATACTTTTTATATCAATGATCACCTTTTGACTTGCATCTTCGGTTTTACAAAACATTTTGTCAAACTCTTCTAATTTCATTGAGACAAATTTGCGATGTGCTACAGCAATAACAATGCAGTCTGCTTCCTTCACTTCTGTAATATCCTTTAAATCATATCCGTACTCTCTTTTTACTTCCTCCTTGTCTGCTAAAGGATCTACAATTATGGGATATATCCCATATTCATTTACTAAATAATCTATAATTTCCATTCCTTTTGAATTTCTAACATCTGGGCAGTCTTCTTTAAAAGTCGCCCCCAGAAAAACAATATTCGTCTCTTTTACTTTCTTGTTTGTCAAAACAAGCTGTTTAATAATAGACTCGGCAATAAAAATAGGCATATCGTCATTCACTCTTCTGCCTGAAGAAATTATCTGTGAATGGTATCCTAATTTTTCCGCCTCATAGACAAAATAATAAGGATCTACGCCAATACAATGTCCTCCCACTAATCCTGGGTAAAATCCCAACGCATTCCACTTTGTATTCATCGCTTCTATTACTTCTCGTGTGTCAATACCCATCTTATCAAAGGCCATTGCCAATTCATTAATAAATGCAATATTAATGTCTCTTTGGCTATTTTCTACAACTTTAGCCGCCTCAGCTACCTTTATGCTGCCTGCCCTGTGAACGCCGGCTTTCACAACAAGTTCATATAGTTTTGCAATCTCTTCCAGAGATTCCTCATCCATACCAGATACAATCTTTGTTATATTATCCAGGCGATGTACCTTATCTCCAGGGTTAATTCTCTCTGGGGAGTATCCTACTTTAAAGTCTGTACCACATTTTAGTCCAGATTCTTCCTCCAAAATAGGGACACAGATGTCTTCTGTTACTCCTGGGTAAACCGTAGATTCATATACAACAATTCCTCCCTTTGTTAAGTTTTTGCCTAGGAGTTTACTAGCTTCTTCTACCGGCTTTAAATCTGGAGTCTTATCCTGATTAATGGGAGTTGGCACTGCCACTATAAAAAATTTTGCCTCCCGAAGCTTCAGCGGATCTGAAGTAAATAACAGATTTGTTTCTCTTATCGCCTCATTTCCTACTTCTTTGGTAGGGTCAATTCCGTTCTTGTATAATTTTATTTTTTCTTCATTTAAATCAAATCCTATTGTATTTATCTCCTTGGCAAAAGCAACGGCAATAGGCATTCCTACATATCCCAGCCCAATTACTGCTAGTTTTTCTTTTTTATCTATTAATTGATTATATAAAGAGCTCATTCATTATTCTCCTTTGTGTTTCATTCTACGTTTTTAAATGTTGAAAGTACTATAATCATATCACAGTAATAGAAATTACTCAATATAAATCCATCATCCTACTATTCTTAACTACTCATGTATATAATATACTGTTGGAGAGTATGGAGCATCTATCTTTATTGTTTTTACTTTATCTGAAGTTACTAGAAATTGATAAAAGGCAGTTTTCTCTAACCCTGATGTTAAATCTTCATGGATAATGGCTGCGCCAATATATTTATTTTTTAACAGTTGTTCTATATTATCTATTGCTTCTTCTGCAATTAATTCGTATACATAAGCAGATGGTATTAATTTACCTGGATTCTTTAAATAGCTATTAATAGGTAAATAATTTGTTAGTATTATTTCATTGTCATCTATATTGTCTTCCCCTGCCTTGGCAACTTGTCTCATTTGCGAAGCAATGTTTTCGTGGGACTTTCTATCTTTAGGCCAATTAACGTTTATTATAATGTTAGCCCCAATAAATAACATGATAATGCCTATATATGCTATAGCCTTCCCAAATCCTTGATTATAAGCTGTTAAAAATAGACTGAAATAAACAACTATCATAACAAGGGGAATAACGTATAAATATACTTTATATCGTTCATTTTGTACAAACCAATGGGAAAAATAGTATCCCCCTATATCAAACGCTCCCAATACTGGTAATATATTAAACAATTCTATAACTGATAGTGCAAAAAGCAAACTTTCTGTATCTTTCATTTTCCTTTTCCATAGTTTTGTACATCCTTGAAAAAATGCATACAATGTGGCTATAAAGCCTAAAATGATAACCAGGGATAATATAAAGTTTCCTGTTCCTTCTTTAAAAAGAAATAAAGAGTTCATTTTTTCTTGAAAGTTGGGATGTTCTAATTGCTGAGTCTGGGAATAAAGGGGAGTCCCTTGTGTCAAAATGCGCCTATAAAATCGAAAATATCCTGTTTCAAAATACATTACCACATTTCGCATAAAACAAACAGCTGCTCCCAGAAAGTAGAAAAATCCATATGTTAAAATTTTTTTAAATGGGACATGTAATGCCAAAAGTAAAATGACTGCTGGTATCCCTGACATCCCCAACATCAAAAAACCCAACCCATGGCTCTGTCCAACAAACAGGCTTGCCAAAAATAACATGATATACTCTTGTATATTTTTTTCATCCTTTAAGGAACTAGTGGTTAATCTCCTTTTTATCACAGATAAAAATATCATTAAGAATATACCTATTGCTGTAATGCGAAATCCTTCTCTATCTCCTTGTATATAAATCCCATAAATTCTGTGAAAATAAAATAGAGCTCCAATACTAGCAGTTAACACAAAATATGATTTTTTTATTGTTAATGAGACACCTATAAAAGCTGCGGACATACTAACCAGCGTCATAATCAAATACGTTTTTATAACAGGTTGATTACAAACTTCTATTGTATTCTCAGGCATTTTCATAACACCATGAGCTAGATAAGTAATCCAAAATACTCCATGGGAGTCCTGCTCTACTGTATCTTCCTTTCCCTCTTTCCATTTGTCTCTTGCATAAACACTTGGTTCCTCTGCATAATATGTTGCTTCAAGTACATATTGGTTAATATCATAATTAATAAGAGGAGCATAATAAAACTCCATAATATTCATTAAGAGTCTGCACAGTAATATCACAGATAATGCAGATAAAATCCATCTTTCTAGGCCCCTTTGTTTTTGAAGTTCCTTTCTTTGAATATCGTTTATAAATTTTATAAAATATGGAATTGTCCCCGAAACAATTAGCCAGAAAATTAATATACATAAAGGCAGCCATCGAGAAATAAAATTTGGAGCATTTGGCAATAATATACCTACAAGACATACACACATAGAAATGTAAAACGGAGTACTTGCTACTCCAAGTAAAACCCTTACAGGCCAGTCTGCAAAGAGTAACTTTTCGTTTCTATACATAAACACTGCCAGTAATCCTGCTGTTAAAAAAAGTTCCAACCAGTTGCCCATCCAAAAATCACACCTTTCTTTTGTCATACTTCATATTGTTTTTTTATTTGATTAATAACTTTTAAGGCATCTTCCATTGGAACATGTATTGTATCAAAATACCATTTCATTGACTCAAACCGAGGTTTGTTATCTCTATAAATTAGCTCTAGCCCCTCTTCCCTTGTAATCATTCCCTCTCTTATTTGATTACTTCTTAAAGTATCGTTTTCTGTAAAGCCACAAACTGTATAATAAATATAATTATAAAATGGCGCTGTTCCATCTCCTATCCTCCATGTAGATTCCGTATCCTTAGCTTTTTCCCAATCATATTCCTCTATCAATACTTGATTAATCCTTCGTTCCTCCCATGGAATGTAATGAAATAACCTAAAATACTGGTGGGGAATTATATAGTAACTGCAAGCAGCGCCAGCCGTATCTATAAGAGAAGAGTTTATATAATCTCTATTTCCTAAAAATTGTTCCACATAATATTTTCCCATTTTTAATATATCTCTAACAGGAAGCTGTTCTAACTCCAAATCTTTGTCTGATCTTAATATTGCAGGTTCAATGCCACAAAATCCAGACTTAAAATGGGTCTTTTCATAAGGGTTAGACGCCAGCAAAATATTATCTAATTGATATTCTTTTTTTATTTTGTTTGCATAATAAAAATAATGTTTATCCCCAGCCATAAACAAAGGAATCATGCCCAAATCAGGTTTTTTTAGCCATGCTTCTACATTTTTTTTAATATGGGAACGTTTCTTACTTATATTTGCAGAAACAGGAATAAACTCCACTCCTAGCTTACTGCACATTCTAGATTGATTTCTTCTAGCCAGGTCTGTAACCATTCCCCAATCATAGCTATATGCTATGGGCTTTAATCCAAGTTCTTTTACAAAATAATGAAGTCCATAACTACTATCTCTACCTCCACTAAATGCAACAATAGAATCTGTTCTCCCTTTATAATGTTTCTTTAATTTTTCGGCCCATTGTCTTAATTTATCCTCGCCAATGTATGTTTGACGTTTATATGTTTTACAATAATTACAGATGTTTTTATCATCAAACTGGATAAACGGCATTGTCTCTGGAAGCAGGCATTTCGTGCATCTTTTTAGTTTGCGGATTGGCTCTATATCCACATCGAATATGGAATATCGTTGAGGATTGTAGTATATGTTTTTTTCAGTGAAACAGCTGCTTTCTATATACTTATGGAATCTTCTTTTTTTTATTTTAGCGTATTCATCCCACTTTAAACATTGTAGTTCTTCTGGGGAATAAATGTCCATCTTTTTTAGATCAATAAAAATAGAATTTATAACTTGATGAATTGTTTGTTTTTCAAACTCCTTTTTCAAATTCCAGTTTTTATTTATCATTTTCCTTAATGTCATTTTCTCAGATGCTGCAATAATTGTTTTTCCTTTTTCTCCCACAGCATAATATAAAGAACCATTATTCGTACATAACGCTGCAAATTCTATATCTGTAAATAATGTGATTGTGGAAGCCATTCCATCTAACTCAGAATAAGTCTCTTCCACTGCCTTTTCTATTGTATATCCTTGTTGATATTTATCATCTAATAATTTTACAAATATTTCTGAATCTAATTCACTTTTTGCCTCCCAATCCTTATATTTTTCCCATAATTCTCTATCGTTTACAATAATTCCATTATGGACTGTTACTATGTCTCCACTTAAAATAGGCTGGTTGTTTTCTGGACGATACTGAGAACCATTTGTTGCCAAACGTGAATGTCCAATGTAAACCTCATTATTAAAATGATTCTCAAATAACAACTGTTTAAAACTATTCTCTTTTATCAATTTTGAGGCTGGTTTTGGCATCTTAATTGTCAATACCTTATTATCTGTCATCTTTGTGATACCACTGGCTTCTTTTCCCCTTGACTGAGAAAGAATCATTAAATCACATAAAATCCTTTTTTTCTCTTCTGCTGTATACCATCCTCTTTCACAAAAAAATCCCCAAATTCCACACATGATATTTTATCCCCCTCTTATTTTTGCAGTCTATCATTATCATACATATCAAACCACATAGCTAATCCAGTGCACAAAAGACTTGTAATAAACATTACTACAAATCCTTGATATGTTCCATCTGTGACTCTTGTACTTCGGAAGAATCTTGTAATAATATAAAACAAAAAATAAAGGCTCCCCCCAAAGGCTCCTGCCCCCATCAAATAAAAGAAAAATATTGGATGAAAATCTTTAAAGCAATATTTTTTTATTATTCTTTTCCAAAAACCTAAATAGAGCAGTACACTTATCTTTGGAATTACCTTTATAATGCTCATTTTAGACTGTTCACCTACATTATATACAGGTTTAATAGGTATCTCTTTGATAGTGCACTTTGCTATATTCAACTTTATTAGCATATCGTTAGGCATTCCATAATTTTTATAAATGTGATATATATCTATCCTGTTTAGAGCCCTTAAAGAAATAGCCGTATACCCTGTCTGTGTATCAGATATCCTCCAATAACCTGAAGAAATTTTTGTCATAGCTGATAAAATTGAGTTTCCTATCCTCCTTGTTGCTGGTATTAATATCCGGGCAGCCTTATGACCCAATCGGTTTCCTTTTACATAATCAATGTCTTCGTTTATAACAGGATAACAAATATCATATAATTCGTCTGGATCCATTTGTGCATCTCCCGCCATAACAGCTGTACAAAAAATATTGTGATCCCTACACCATTTGTACCCTCCAG
>CANOLZ010000003.1 GCA_947567075.1 uncultured bacterium | reverse complement strand
AGCAGGGAGATTCTATTGAAAACCAAAGAGCTTTCCTAAAAAAATATATAGAAGAAAGGGAAGAGTTGAAAGGAGCAGAGGTAGTAGAGTTTTTAGACGAAGGATGCAGTGGAACCCATTTACAGAGAAAAGGATTTTTGGAAATGGAAGAGGCAGTAAAAAACAAGAAAGTAGATTGTATTTTAGTAAAGGACTTGTCCAGACTAGGAAGAAATTATAAAGAGATAGGGTATTATATAGAGGAAGGATATCCTGGGAGAAATATAAGAATTCTGTCTGTCCTGGACAATTATGATAGTAAAGAACAAGCATGGCCGGGCATGGATGTTACATTTCGAAATGTAATGTACGAGTTATACAGCAGAGATTTATCTTTTAAAATACAAGCTGGGTTGGAAGCAGGAAGGAAAAGAGGAAAATTTTTGGGAGGACTTCCTCCTTATGGTTACAAAAGAATAGAAAGCAATAAATATAAACTTTGTATAGATCAAGAAGCAGCTCCTATTGTAAAGGAAATTTTTGAAAAAACATGCAGGGGAATTTCCAAGAGAGAGATTGCCCATCACCTAAATATTAGGAATATTTCTTCTCCCTTCGAATATTTAGAAAAAAAATACAGAAAAAAGGAAGAGAAGGAAAAGAAAAGATGGAATGAAGGGAGCATTTACCGGATAATCAAAAATCCTATTTACACAGGCTGCATGGTAAATGGAAGAAAAAAAGTAAAAACAATGGGCAGCAAGAAAAAGAAAAATGTGGATAGAAAGGAGTGGATTATTGTGGAAAACACTCATGAGGCAATTATTTCAAAAGAAATGTTTGAAAGGGCACAAAATAAGATTCCTAGAAATTATACTGTCCAAAAGAAAGAAAACAAGATATAATAGAAAAAAATTTTGTAATTATTAACACACAGACAGGAGTAGATATCCAAGGGAATTCAGGCTCCTGTCTGGCAGCAGCTATTACGGCTGGCGCTGCTGCTCAGTTTTTAGAGTGGGCAGTGATTCAAAAAAATGCCTCGGGAGTCAATTCTGTAGACGTTAAAAATTATTTTATAAGAGGGGCAAAAAGGGAGATAGATCAAGTTTATCCCAATAGGGAATGGGGATTTGGAAGATTAAATATTAAAGGAGTCTTTGACGCACTGACAAATCGGTAAAAAACAGAAGAAAGAGAGGAAGTATGGGATATTTTATTATTCTTTTAGGAATTTTTATTTTGGAGTTTTGTATTAAAAATAAGGTAGAAAAGGGGGAGGGGAGAGAGAAGCGCATATTAAACAACAGAATTATATTAAGAAGGCATTACAACAAAGGAGCTATGTTAAACTTTATGGAAGGAAAAAGAAAGACAGTTGCCTTTTGCTCTGCTTTCATGACTGTATTTGTCTTTTTCCTTTTCCTCTATGAGATGGGGACAAAAAAGAGAACATGGAAAAAGCTAGGTCTCTCCCTCCTGCTGGGAGGAGGGATGAGTAACAGCTATGATCGTATTATGCGAAAACATGTAGTAGACTATTTTAGTTTGAACGTAAGATGGGATTGGTTGAGAAGAATGATTTTTAATCTTTCAGATCTTTTCATTCTTCTTGGGGCTCTCTTAACTTCCTTTTAAAAGGTCTATGGAATAATTAAAGTGCCAGTTAATCCTTTGCAGGCTCTTCCAGCATGCTCTAAGGAAGTGATAAGTACATTTCCATGGGGAACTGCCTCTAAATATTCCACTGCTGCTGCAATTTTGGGAAGCATAGTTCTCTGTCCAAAATGCCCTTCTTCAATATATTCTTTTGCAGCCTGCAGCCTCATAAATTCAATTTCTTCTTCTTGCTCAGAGCCAAAATATTTTTTAACTTTTTCTACCTCGGTTAAAAAGATAAGCTGGTCTGCTCTTAAATCAATAGAAAGCCTGGCGGCAAGAATGTCTTTTTCAATAACTGCACTTGCCCCTTTTAAAGAGTGAGATTGTTCAATAACAGGGACGCCTCCCCCTCCTCCAGCAATGACGATCTGATCTGCATTGACCAGTGTTCGAATAGCGTCTAATTCTACAATTTCCAAAGGCTTAGGCGCAGCAATCACTCTGCAAAATCCTTCGTCCAGTTTTGTAACATAATTTCCCCTTCCCTCTTCCAAGGCAGCCTCTTCTTTGGACATAATGCGGCCAATAATTTTGTTGGGTTCATAGAAGGCTTCATCATAAGGATCTACGACTACTTGAGTCAAAATAGTAGAAACGGTTTTATAAATTCCCCTGGATAGTAACTCTGAACGAAGAGACTGTTGAATATCATAACCAATATACCCCTGGCTCATAGCGGAACAGACACTCATGGGAGCAGGGGTGTATTCTGGATATATTCTTCCTAGTTCATTCATCGCCTTGTGGATCATACTGACCTGGGGGCCGTTGCTATGGGTAATAATAAGGCGTCCGTTTGCTTCAATGAGGTCAGCCAGAGCAACGGCTGCTTTTGTAACTGCCTCCCGCTGTTGTGGTAAATTATAGCCAAGGGCGTCATGCCCTAAAGCAACAACGATTTTTTTCTTGTACATATGTTTCCTCTTTCCTTTTTTACTTTCTATTAGAGCTAAAAATAAATCGTATGATGTTGTGATTAAAACTTATGTTTATTCATGGAGATATGAAGAGCATAACTTTTAGACCTTTGTATCATATTATAGTGTTAAATAAAATTATAGCATATAATTGTGTAAAACGAAAGGATAGAAGAGAAGTGTGAGGAGAACTTCTAAGGGATTATGAACACCAGTTTAGAGATTTTAAATCTTACATAAAAAATAGGGAAGTATTTTCAGGCTGAAAATAATATGAAAAATCATTGTTTTCTCAAATAATGGGAAATGGGTTGACAGATAAGTTTAAACTATATATAATTAATTCATGATAAACCTATTGGATAAGTAGGAATTAAGGAAAGGTGAGAAAAATGGGAAAAATACATACATCAGCCACACAGTTAATTGGAAAGACACCCCTCATAGAGTTAGGGAATATAGAGAAGGAAAAAGGGCTTTCCTGTAAGATTTTTGCAAAACTAGAATATTTAAATCTTTCTGGAAGTGTAAAAGATAGAATTGCCTTGGCAATGATCGAAGATGCTGAGGAAAAGGGGAAATTAAAGCCGGGAGCTACTATTATTGAGCCAACAAGTGGAAATACTGGAATTGGATTAGCGGCTGTATCAGCGGCAAAGGGATATAGGACAATTCTCACAATGCCTGAGACAATGAGTGTGGAGAGAAGAAATTTATTAAAAGCTTATGGGGCAAAAGTAGTTTTGACAGACGGAAGCAGAGGAATGAAGGGAGCTATTGAAAAAGCAGAGGAGCTCAACAAGGAAATAGAAGGTTCTATTATTTTGGGCCAGTTTGACAACCAGGCCAATGTAAAAATTCATAAGAAGACAACAGGACCAGAAATTTGGGAGGACACCCAGGGAAACATAGATATTTTTGTAGCTGGGGTAGGAACAGGAGGAACGATTACTGGAGCAGGAGAATATTTGAAATCTAAGAAGGAGAGTATTCAAATTGTAGCAGTAGAGCCAGCAGGTTCACAAGTACTTGGCAAAGGAACTCCAGGACCTCACAAAATTCAAGGAATAGGAGCAGGGTTTGTTCCCTCTATTTTAAATACGTCTATTTATAATGAAATTATTCCTGTGGAAAACGAGGAGGCATTTGCCATGGGAAAGGAAATTGCCCTTAAGGAAGGAATCTTAGTTGGGATTTCATCAGGAGCAGCCCTATGTGCGGCAGTCAGCCTTGCAAAGAGAGAGGAAAATGCAGGAAAAAATATTGTTGTCATCTTTCCTGATACAGGAGACAGATACTTGTCCACTCCTATGTTTGCTGAGGAATAAATTTTTGTCATTTCGGTGTCTGGGATGAAAGGAATGGAAAATACTGTGAATCATTATCATTTTGATGAAATAATAAATAGAAAAAATACAAATAGTTTGAAATATGATTTTGCTGTAGAAAGGAATATGCCAGAAGACCTCCTTCCTCTATGGGTTGCTGATATGGATTTTCGAACTGCCGATGGAATTTTAGAGGAATTGCATAAAGTAGTGGAACATGGAATTTTTGGTTATTCTAAAGGAAAAGAAGAGTATTATCAGGCAGTTAGGAATTGGTTTTCCAGGCATTTCTCCTGGACGCCAAAAAAGGAATGGTTTGTAAAAACTCCAGGTGTTGTATTTGCCCTTGCCTCTATTGTGAGAGCATTAACAAAAGAGGGGGATGGAGTTTTCATTCAGCAGCCAGTGTATTATCCTTTTGCGTCCATTATAACAAAAAATAAAAGAAAACTAGTGAACAATGAGCTGATTTTCGAAAATGGAAAATACAGAATGGATCTTAAGGATATGGAGGAGAAGATACAAAGGGAACATGTGAAAATGTTTATTTTATGCAGCCCTCATAATCCAGTTGGAAGAGTATGGACAAAGGAAGAACTAAGGAGGGTTGGAGAACTTTGCTGCCAATATGGAGTAAAAATCGTTTCCGATGAAATTCATTGTGATTTTACATACAAGGGACATCAACATACTGTTTTTGCCAGCATTTCAGAAGAGTTTCAGGAGAATTCCATAGTCTGCACAGCCCCTAGTAAAACTTTTAACTTGGCAGGCCTTCAAATATCGAATATTTTTATTCCTAATAAGGAATGGAGAAAAAAGGTAGAGTATGCTATTTGGAAAACAGGGTATGATGAGCTGAATATAATGGGTCTGACTGCATGTAAAGCCGCTTATGAGAAGGGAGAGCCATGGCTTTTAGAGTTAAAACAATACTTAAAAGGAAATTTAGACTATGTAAGAAGTTTCCTAGAAGACAACTTACCAAACATAAAGTTGGTGGAGCCAGAAGGAACCTACCTTATATGGCTTGATTTTAAGGGGCTTGGCATGACAGAAGAAGAAATAAATGAAAGAATCGTCAAGGAGGCAAAACTCTGGTTAGATCCAGGAAGTATGTTTGGTAGGAAAAGTGGAATGTTTCAACGCATAAATATTGCATGTCCAAGAAAAATATTGGAAGAGGCAATGAACCGTTTAAAAGCCAGTTTTACATAAAGAGTACTGACAGACACACCCTGCCTGTTTGCAGAGGCAGGGCATTGCCTTCTCAGACTTTCCCATTGACATAGTATAGAAATGAAGGATATAATGAATACATATTAAATACATATTTGAGGTGAGAGGATGAAAATATCCACAAGAGGAAGATATGCTGTCAGGGTTATGCTGGACTTAGCTGTATATAATAATGGAGAATATATTAAAGTAAAACAGATTGCAGAGCGTCAGGGAATATCTGAAAAATATTTAGAGCAGATTATAGCTATTTTAAATAAAGCTGGGTATGTGAAAAGTGTTCGGGGAGCCCAGGGGGGCTATCGACTTGCAAAATCTCCTTCTTATTATACAGTAGGTATGATTTTAAGGCTGACAGAAGGAAGCTTGGCTCCAGTAGCGTGTTTGGAGGATGATGATGTGGAGTGTGAGCGATGTGATACATGTGACACCTTAGTCGTCTGGAGAGAGCTGGAGCAAGCTATTAACAATGTAGTAGACAATGTGACCATTGAAGATCTTTTAGAGCGTCAACAGGAGAGATTGGGAAGCCAGTATGTTATTTAAAAATGGGGAAAAACGTTGCCGGAGAGGAATTTTTGAGTTATAATGAAGAAATTATGATAAAAAATTTTGAGAGGGCCGGAACTTATGATTTTTAATTCTTTGGCATTTGCCGTATTTTTCCCTGTTGTGTTTTTGCTATACTGGGCAGTACATCAAAAGTATAGATGGATCTTTTTACTAGTATCCAGCTATTATTTTTATATGAGCTGGAATGCAAAGTATGCAGTCCTTCTTTTATTTATAACAGGAACAACGTATTTTTGTGCAAGGATGATAGAGCAGGCAATAGAGAAGAGGAGAAAACAGCTTTGGATGTGGCTGGGTGTTTCCTCAAGCTTTGTTGTACTGTTCTTTTTTAAGTATTTTAACTTTGTCAGTGAGTCAATAGCACGGGTGTTTCAGGTCTTTTCCATCCCAATGACTCCAGTTACAGTTCGGTTTTTGCTGCCCATTGGCATTTCCTTTTATACGTTTAAGGCTGTGAGCTATGTTTTAGATGTATACAGGGGAGACATTGTTTCAGAAAGGCATTTTGGCTACTATGCCCTTTACCTTTCTTTTTTTCCTGACTTAGTATCAGGACCTATTGACAGGGCTAAGAAGCTTTTGCCACAGCTAAAGAGAGAGAAGGCCTTTGACTATGATGAAGGAGTATATGGACTAAGGCTCATGCTTCTAGGATTTATAAAAAAGCTAGTTATTGCAGATGCTCTCACAAAGTATGTGGATGTTATTTTTAACAATGTGAGGAACTACGAGGGTCTTTCTTTTGTCATTGCTTCTTTTCTTTTTACCTTTCAGATTTACTGTGATTTTTCAGGATATTCGGATATTGCCATTGGCGCTGCAAGGCTTTTTGGCATTAAACTCATGGATAATTTTAAAAGCCCTTATTTTGCCCAGTCCATTAAAGAATTTTGGGGCAGGTGGCATATTTCCTTATCCCAATGGTTTAGGGATTATGTCTATATTCCACTTGGAGGAAACAGGGTAAAGAAAATAAGAAATAACTGGAATGTGCTTATTACTTTTCTTGTAAGCGGCCTTTGGCATGGGGCTAGCTGGAATTTTGTAATATGGGGAGGGATCCATGGCCTTTTCCAAGTGATGGAGAACATAGTTCCCTCTTCCTGGAAAAAACGACAAGGATTTATTAGACAAGTAGGATTTACTATAGCAACATTCCTCCTCGTGAATTTTGCCTGGATTTTTTTCAGGGCAAATACATGGGAAGATGCTGTATATTTTATAATGAACATGTTTCAGGGATGGTCTCTATCCCAGGCCTTTTCAGACTTAGGAATGAGTGGGAAACATGTGGTGAGAATAGGAGGGCTTCTTATGTGTCTCCTGCTTTATGACTACTTTAACCAACAAAAAGATTTGCTAAAGGAAATGGGAAAGCTTTGTCTTCCTTTGCGCTGGCTCCTTTATTTTGCCATTGTGCTCCTTATTGTCGTCTTAAAAATTCATAATGGCACAAGTCAGCAGTTTATTTACTTTCAGTTTTAGAAAAAGGGTTTGGGGAAAGGGCTGGTTATTTATATGAGAAAGTTTATTATAAAAGTAGTTATATTTGTCTTGTTAATAGGAGGGGCAGTTGTTCCAGTGAATGTACTCATCGACCCTTATAATATTTTCCATGCAGATAGAATAAGAGATAATGGAGTAGAGCCTAATAAAAATTATTTTAAGACAAAGTATATTATAGAACATCCAGATAAGTTTGACTCTTATTTATTTGGCTCTTCCAGAGTAGGCTTCATGGATGTAGAGAAAATGAAAGGAGGATCCTATTATGATATGATGTACTCGGAAGGTCTCCCTTATGAGCATTTAAAAACGTTAAAGGCTTTTATAAGCCATGGAGTAATTCCTAAAAATGTACTCATGGGAGTAGACGATATTTCATATTTTGTAGATCCTGCCTGGCACGAGGGACAGTTATACCGTTTAAGCTTTCCCTACGAGGGAGATCTTTATGATAAGCTTGGTTTTTATATTCGGTATTTAGATATTATTACTACATTACAGTCGCTAAAAACCATTAGAAAATATGGGGAGCCAAATTTGGAAAAGGTTGAGCGTTATTATAGAACAGGCACTGAGGATTTAACGGTGGAGAGGCCTTTTGATGAAAACGCAAATGTTCCTTATTGGGCAGATTACTATAGTCCAAGGCTTGATCAAGTAATAGATGAAATTAGGGAGATAAGGGATTTATGTCAGGAATATGGAATTTCTCTCACTGTATTTACCAATCCTATCCATGCTACCACATATGCAAAAGATGTGGAACATGGATATCTGGATTTTCTAGAGGCATTGGCTGATGTTGTTCCATACTATAATTTCAGCGGGTTTAATAATGTTACTTTAAATAATGATTATTATTATGAGACAAGTCATTTTAAACCTTCAGCAGGTGATGTGATGATTCAAGCTATGTTTGGCCAGGGAGTATCAAAGGAATTGCAGTCCCAAGGATTTGGAGTATATGTGACAGAGGAGAATAAAGAGGAGATTATGGAGATTTTAAAAGAACAGGTGCGTCTTAGGGAAATTGCTTGTTCATATTGGAAATAAGTGCTAATTTCTATTTGGTAAATTGAAATTGTTTTATGCATATCTAATATGAAAAGGCAGAAGAGATAAGGAGTTTTTATAAGAAATGATATTTTCCAGATGAATAAAGACTTTTTTTATTAATAATTTGTTCATATTATAAAGAAAAATAATAGGTTTTGCTTAAGAATTATGAAGGCAAATTAAGAATATAAAAAGAATATATTCACAATTTAGACACAATTATCATTTAGAATAAAACAATCAGTTACCCAAGCAGGGAAATTGAAAGAACATAATAGAATATTTTATTTTATAGGAGGAGTTTATTATGAAAAAAAGATTAGTAATGATGATTGCAGCAGTAGCAACTTGTTCTACATTATTAACTGCATGTGGAGGAAATGATAACACAGAAACACCTGCGCCTGTAGAAAGTACAACTCCAGCAGAGGAAGACACAACAGGAACTGATGCAACAGATACAGACACAACAGGAACTGATGCAACAGATACAGACACAACAGGTACAGATGCAACAGGAACAGACACAACAGGTACAGATGCAACAGGTACAGATGCAACAGGAACAGACACAACAGGTACAGACACAACAGGTACAGACACAACAGGTACAGACACAACAGGAACAGACACAACAGGTACAGATGCAACGGATACAGATGCAACGGATACAGATGCAACGAATGCAGAGTAATCTATAGTTAGAGTAGTAAAAGATTTATAAATAAAAGAGTAAAGAATGGCCATGTTATGTATTCTACATAACGGGGCCATCTTTTTTAAATAAAAATTCTTTAGGGCATGGGTAGCAGATAGACAAATAGGAATTTCTTACGATGAGAAGCGATATCTCTCAAAATGAAACAGGAAATCTAAAAAAGTAGAAAATGCAATGCCACCATTTGTCTGAATCATTCCAACAGCTCAAGATAGGAACACAGCAGTTCACAAATATACAAAATAGTAGAATTGGATGAAGTTGTTGCTGTCAGTGAGGATTTTCTAGAAGATGGAGAGGAGACATAGGAAAGTAGGCAGAATATACAATAGCAAGATAGTTACTTTGTCTCTTGAGATTTTAAGGAATTGCAGGAATATTATGATGTAGAACCCATTTCCAATAGTGTGGGATGTAGAAATTAGTGAATAGTTCATTCATAAGAATTCATTGACGGAAATAGCGATAATCGTTATAATAATATTAATAAAAGAAGGCAGACACAGTAAGGATACATTTTTTTGATTAATTTGTCTCCATTTCCATTTGCTGTATTGCTCTTTGAGAACATAGCCGTTAATGAGGGGAGCTTATTGGAGTTTTAGGAGACAGTGAGCATGTATATAAGTTTATATTTACGAAAGCTAGTTCTTGTTTGGTGATGTCAACAGGGGCTTTTTTCATTCTATAAGCCTTTATATTATCATGCTATATGAATATTTTGTAACCTTATATATTGCAGCCTAACTATACATATCCAGGATGCAGATCTAGAGAAAGGCAAAGTGATTAAGATGAAAGATAGTTTGGTTTCGAAAGTACAAAAAAAGGGAAAAAAACAGCAAATTGGCCGCAAAGTAAGTAACTTGGTAGCCACAATGCTAGGACTTTCCATACTTATTGTAGTTTTCATTTGTATTGGCATGTTCTATAATCTCATTATGGGAATGCTAAAGGATGAATGTGTCAGCGGGACAAATATACTTGCTTATCAGCTGGAAAATTATACAGGACCAGAGGATAAAACAAGGCTTTTAGATGATTTAAAGAAACAAACAGGATGTGAATTCACTATTTTTTATGGAGATGAGAGGGCATATACAACTATTCAGCAAGACGGTAAGAGAGCTGTTGGCACAAAACTTTCTCCAAATTTGACTGTGACTGTTCTGGAACAAGGAAAGACTTATGTGGGAAGGGCAAAAATACTTGGAGTAGATCATATATGTTCTTATGTTCCCACGAGAGATGAAGGGGGCAAAATCAATGGCCTGATTTTTTCTGGAATATCCTCCGCAGAGGCATCTAGACGGTTGAATATTACAATTTTATTATCTGGGCTTGTAGGTGTGCTTTTAGGTATTGCTTGTATTTCTTTTCTGTCATCCTATATAAAGAAATCTGTTTCTCTGCCTCTTTCCAAACTGACAATAGCAGCTCAGACAATGGAAAAGGGAGATTTGGGGCTTAAACATAAAGAAGAGCTGAAAATAGATATTTTTTCAGATGATGAGCTAGGCCTTCTTGCTCAAAGCTTTGAAAAAACTATCTATCGCCTAAAGGGATATATTGGGGAAATTTCCACTGTATTATCTGCTATATCCGAGGGAAATTTGTCAGCAATGACCACACAGGATTATGTAGGTGACTTTACTTCCATAAAAAAATCCTTAGATGATATACTTTTAAAACTTAACAGAACTATGACACAAATTGTAGACAGCTCTTACCAGGTTTCCAATGGATCGGAGCAAATGTCAGCAGGCTCCCAGGCATTAAGTCAGGGAGTAGTGGAACAGGCAGATGCAGTGGAGGAATTAGAGGAAGCAATTCATGAAATTTCCAGGCATGTGGATCGGACAGCAGAAAATACAGAACAGGCAATTCAAAAGGTAAAGAGCGTAGAGGAGCAAATTGTGGAAAGCAATGAAAAAATGCAAGAAATGATTCATGCCATGGAGGAAATTAATACTAGTTCCAACGAAATAGGAAAAATTATAAAAACTATTGAAGATATTACATTCCAAACAAATATTCTTTCTTTGAACGCAGCTGTAGAGGCAGCAAGGGCAGGGGCAGAGGGAAAGGGATTTGCCGTTGTAGCTGAAGAGGTCCGCAGTCTGGCCAGCAAAACGGCGGAGGCTTCCCAGTCAACAACTGTATTGATTGAGCGTTCTATTAGAGCAGTGGAACATGGAACAAAAATTGCAAATGAAACTGCCGACCAGCTTCAAACCGTTGTGTCAGGGGCAAATGAAGTGGCTGAGATTATTAATGGAATTGCAGAAGCTTCTCGTACCCAGACAGATTCTATTTCTCAAGTTCAAGGACAGATCAGTCATATTTCCAGCGTGGTACAGGCCAATTCTTCCACAGCAGAAGAAAGTGCAGCTACCAGTCAGGAACTTAAGGAACAGGCAGGACTATTAAAAAGGCTTATGGATGTATTCCGTTTAAAAACAAATATAAAAGAATAAAAGATTCTTCTTTGAATTTTTGGCAAAGACTAATAATGTCCAATAAGGAGCCCTTTTTAGGTAAAGGTGTGGGTATTAACCAGTACTTTTATAAAAATATAAAAATTTAAAGAAACATTTATTTGATTCTTAATGATTTTTTAAGACTTTTTAGATAAAATTATAGTAAAATTTTTATGAATATAAGTAAGTTAGTATATTATTTTTACTGCAAAGAGGTATGGACACAGAAGGTGAACCTCATGGGTACAATGAGAAGAATAAGGGGAAAGGAATATGGAAACACCATCAAGAAAACAGGAGAGGCACAAAGAGCTCCATGTGGTGGAGAGGACGGATTACAGAGAGGGACAAAGGAGAAAAAGGGAACAATTACATATTGTTGATTTTAAAAAGAGGGATTCCCAAAAAGGGCAGAGAAGGGTAGAGGGAACCTATCATTCAGTTCCAGACATGGTGTTTGCGCCTCCAGTAAAGAGAAGGAGAAGAATTTCTAGAGAGGAAGCTCTAAGGAGGAGAATGTTAAGAAAAAAGCGTCAAATGAAATATAAAATGATTGCTTTTAGCATTCTCTTTGCCATTTTAGCTTTGGGCATTTTTTTGATTGTCCATTTTTTTAAGAAGGAGGAGAAGGTTATTGAGAAGGAGGTCAAAGAAGCTTTTAGGGAAGTAACCCCACCAGTAATAAAGAAAAATATAGATGAGAGGAAACCTTTTCTAACAGAGGACTTTTTAACAGTGAATGAATATTCCAGGCCAGGAGAGCCTCTGACTGAGGTTAAAAACATTTTTGTTCATTACACTGCCAATCCTAATACAACTGCACAGCAAAATAGAAGTTATTTTCAATCCTTAATGAGCACTCACATTACTTCTGCCAGTGCACATTTTATTATTGGCTATGACGGGGATATTATCCAATGTCTTCCCTTAGATGAAATTGGTTATGCAGTAATGGGAAGGAATTATGACTCCATTTCAATTGAATGCTGTTATTTGGCTGAGAACGGAGAGTTTACAGATGCTACGAATGAGTCCCTTATAAAGCTTTTAGTATGGCTTTTGGACAGGTATGAGTTGGATACTGGGGACATACTAAGACATTATGATGAAGGAGGAAAAGCATGCCCCAAGTATTATGTAGAAAATGAGGATGAATGGGAAAAATTGAAGTGGAATGTGAAGGAAGCTTTGTAGCCTGTACTTTCCTTTATGTAATAGGGGTAGAGCTATTTAAAAATTAGAAATTATGAAAAGAAAAAAGGCAGTTTGTCAAAGAAGATGTGCCCTCTTGCTCATGCTCCTATTAGGATTGCAGGGATGTGGAGTGAGCAGGACAAATACATCAGAGGAATTACAAGATATGATAGTGGAAGATACATTGCCAGAGGAAGAGAATAGTACGACGGTAGAACGGACAGACACAGTGCGCTGGTTCAATGCATCTTATGCAATTCTTACAGAAGTAAATGGATGGGATTATAATCAATTTGCTGGGCTTCCAGCTAATAAAAATAGCGCTTTAATCAATCAGGAGCTCCTTAAGGAATGGTGGGATACGACAGATAGAGCCTCGGCAGATGAGACTTTGGAGTGGATACTGGCAGAAGGACATCGAGCAGAATTTATAGAGAATATGAAATATATGGAGGAGAATGGCCTGGGACAGGTGCCCTTAGAGGAACGGGGAGCTTTCTTAGAAGAGAATTTTGAAGTAACTTCTGAAGATATTGAGTTTATTAAGAATAGTTATGCCATGTATGAAGAATATGGCGAAGATGCTATTTTAGGCTGGGATTACTGCAGGGCTATGAATCTCCTTGGATTTTTCTATCTGGCAGAATACTATACACAAGAGGAGGCTCTGGATAAGTCTTTGGAAATTGCAAAAATAATCCAGCCTTTATTTTCATCCTGGGATGATTTAATAGACAGTTATTTACGGGGCTATGAATATTGGTCGCAAGAAAGCAGTGAGGAACGCAGGGCAATTTATGAGGACTTAAAAGAAAGGGAGGACAGCCCTTACAAAATTGACTATCACTTAGCATTAGAGAAAACTTGGTAGTATAGAAATGTTTCTGCTTTCGCTAAAAGGAGGATAAAAAAGCCAAACTATAGAGAGTAAGGTCTTTATGGTTTGGCTTTTAATATTATACCTGGGTCAGTTTCATGGCCCGGACTTTGCTGGCAAGTCCGAATAAGTTAATAAAACCTTCAGCGTCATGATGATCATATAAGTCTCCTGTTGTAAAAGAAGCGATGCTTTCATTGTACAAAGAGTAGGGGGATGTAGTTCCAGCTTTTATAATGTTTCCTTTGTAAAGTTTTAATTTTACTTCTCCAGTAACATATGTCTGTGTTGATTCAATAAAGGCTTGGACAGCTTCCCGAATGGGGGTAAACCATTTTCCTTCGTATACAATATCTGCCAATTTGTTTCCCATGTCTTTTTTTAAGGTGTAAGTTTCTCTGTCCAAAATCAGTTCTTCTAACTGCTGGTGGGCTTCCATTAAAATAGTTCCTCCTGGGGTTTCATAAACCCCTCGAGATTTCATTCCAACGACTCGGTTTTCTACAATATCAACAATCCCAATGCCATGTTTTCCACCTAATATATTTAACTGACGAATAATGTCTGACACTTTCATTTCCTTGCCATTTAAGCTGACAGGAACACCTTTTTCAAAGGATAAAGAAAGATATTCTTCTTGATCAGGTGCTTTTTTAGGGGTTGTTCCAAGAACTAATAGACGTTCATAGTCAGGTTCCCTGGATGGATCTTCTAATTCCAGCCCTTCATGACTAATATGCCATAAGTTTCGATCTCGGCTGTAGCTCGTTTCAGGGGAAAAGGGGAGGTGGATTCCGTGAGCTTTACAGTAGGCAATTTCCTCTTCTCTAGAGTCCATGGACCATTTTTCATTCCTCCATGCTGCAATAATGGAAAGCTCTGGAGCAAGAGCTTTTATGCCTAACTCAAAACGGATTTGATCATTTCCCTTTCCAGTAGCTCCATGACAGATAGCTTTAGCTCCTTCCTTTTTTGCAATTTCCACTAATTTTTTAGCAATCAGGGGTCTTGCCATGGAAGTTCCAAGAAGATATTTATTTTCATAAATAGCGTTTGCCTGGACACATGGAATAATATATTCGTCACAAAATTCATCTACAACATCTTCAATATATAATTTTGCAGCCCCGCTTGCCTTTGCCCTTTCTTCCAAACCATCTAATTCATTTTCTTGACCACAGTCTACACAGACGCATATGACTTCATAATTAAAATTTTCTTTTAACCATGGAATGATGGCTGTTGTATCCAATCCTCCTGAATAGGCTAAAACAACTTTATCTTTCATTTTTTCCTCCGTTCTACTGCCAAAGGGGCAGCGCTACTGTAATTTTTACCCTATGATTATGAAAATTTATGCATAGGAGTTTTTATGTATTTTCTTTGTTACTATACACTATTCTATTGTGATGTGCAAGGGAAAAATGTACAGTATGGTATAAAATATAAAAAAGGTTATTGTATATTATGCGTAAAAAATGTATAATTATTCATTATGAAAAATTAGAGGCATTCTCTTGTTTTTCAATACTGTTTATTATATGATAATGAGTAAAACCCTTCCTTTTTAGAGGAATACTTGTTAAAAGGCTGGGAGAAAGGCATGGTGAGAACCTTTGAAGATTGGAATTATTGGCTCCACAGGATATGCAGGGGGAGAACTGGTAAGACTGTTGTGGAATCATAAAGAAGTGGAAGTGAAATGGTTTGGTTCCAAAAGCTACCAAAATGAAAAATACGGAAACATATATAAGAACATGTTCCAGTTAGTGGACGATGTATGCATGGATGAAAATATAGAAGAGCTGGCAGATAAGGTAGATGTGATTTTTACTGCTACTCCTCAAGGATTTTTAGCTTCTCGTTTAAACGATAAGATTTTGTCCAAGGCAAAAGTAATTGATTTAAGCGCAGATTTCAGACTAAAAGATGCAAAGGATTATGAAGAGTGGTACGGGATGGAACATAAGGCTCCTTCATTGCTCCCTAAAGCAGTTTACGGGTTATGTGAGTTTAACAGAGAGAAAATAAGAGAAGCCAGACTTGTAGCAAATCCTGGATGTTACCCTACTTGTTCCCTCATATCTTTATACCCTTTAATAAAAGAAGGAATCATAGATACCAATACGTTCATTATTGATGCAAAATCAGGAGCTTCAGGAGCTGGAAGGGGAGCTAAGATGGAGCAGCTTTTTTGTGAGGTCAACGAGAATATAAAGGCTTATGGAGTGGCTTCCCACAGACATACTCCTGAAATAGAGGAACAGCTATCCTCTTTGGCTAAAAAGAAGATAGTCATTAATTTTACTCCCCATCTTGTACCTATGAACAGGGGAATTTTGATCACAGCCTATGGGATGTTGAAAGAGGAAGTTTCCTATGAGGAAGTAAAGGAAGTATATGATTCCTATTATAAAGGGGAGAAATATGTGCGGGTATTGGAGAAGGAACAATGCCCAGAGACAAAATGGGTAAAAGGAAGCAATTATGTAGATGTAAACTTTAAAATAGATAAGAGGACAAAGAGAATAATTGTTATGGGAGCTATGGATAATTTAGTAAAGGGGGCAGCGGGACAGGCTGTCCAAAACATGAACCTTATGTTAGGTCTGCCTGAGAATGAAGGATTGGATCTTGTTCCTATGTTTCCATAATAGTGGATGTCTTTAGAAGCAAGGTTTGCTATATACAGGAGTATAAAAATGATTCGTCTTATGACTATAGAAGATTATGAACAAGTGTATGCATTATGGAAGATGATCAAAGGTTTTGGAATAAGAAGTTTGGATGATTCCAAGGAAGGGATAGAGCGATTTTTAAGGAGAAATCCTAGGACGAGTATTGTCGCAGAAGAAGAGGGAAGGATTATTGGCAGCATTTTATGTGGGCATGATGGTCGCAGAGGGTGTTTCTATCATGTTTGCGTTGCTAAGGAATATCGAAAGAGGGGGATAGGAAAGTCTATGGCTGTGGCAGCCATGGAGGCTCTCCAAAAGGAGCACATTAATAAAGTTTCCCTTATTGCCTATAAAAAGAATGAGGGTGGGAATGCTTTTTGGAGAGAGGTAGGATGGACCTTTCGGGAAGATTTGAATTATTATGATTTTACATTAAACAATGAAAATATTACAGCTTTTAATCAGTAACAATAGGAGCTCATGGAGTGGAGCTTATGGCTGCACGGAAGGGAGGAGAAAATGGAGTGGAAAAAAGGAGGAATTACAGCTCCAAAGGGATTTTTGGCGGCTTCTACAAACGCAGGAATCCGTTACAAAAATAGGAATGATATGGCTATGATTTATAGCGAAATGCCCTGTAAGGTGGCAGGAGTTTTTACGTCAAATAAGGTAAAGGCTGCTCCGGTAAAATGGGATATGAATCTCATAGAGGGAACTCCCTTTGTAAAGGCTGTTGTCGTCAATGCTGGAATTGCCAATGCATGTACAGGGGAGAATGGAATGGAACATTGTAAAAGAACTGCAGAAAAAGCAGCCTCCCTTTTACTTGTTCCTTCTATTTCTGTACTTTTGGCTTCCACGGGAGTGATTGGCATGGAGCTTCCTATAGAAAAATTGGAGAGGGGAATAGAGGCTATGGCTGACAGCCTATCAGATACAATAGAGGCAGGCAGCCTTGCCGCTCAGGCAATTTTGACTACGGATACAAAGAAAAAAGAGATTGCAGTACAAATAGAAATAGAAGGAGAAATAGTGACCATTGGGGGCATGTGCAAAGGCTCTGGCATGATTCACCCAGATATGTGTACTATGTTGGCCTTTGTAACGACAGATGTGGAGATAGACAAAGAGCTTTTGGATGAATTAGTAAAAGAAGATGTGAAAGATACCTATAATATGATTTCTGTAGACGGGGATACTTCTACAAATGACAGTTTCATTGTGCTGGCAAATGGAATGGCAAAAAATAAAAAAATATGTAATAGAGGAAAGGACTTTGAAAAATTTCGAAAAGCCTTTCATGAAGTGAATGTTTATTTGGCAAAGTCTATAGCAGGGGATGGGGAAGGGGCCACTGCTCTTATTGAGGCAAAGGTGGTCAATGCCAGGACTAAAAAAGATGCAGTACTATTAAGCAAATCTATTATATCTTCTTCGCTGACAAAGGCTGCCATCTTTGGCCATGACGCAAACTGGGGGCGGATTTTATGCGCCATGGGATATTCAGGGGCAGAATTTGATCCAGATAAGGTAGAACTTAGCTTCCAAAGTAAGGGAGGAAGTATTTTCGTTTATAAGGAGGGCAAAGGAACAGATTATCAGGAAGAAGAAGCTGCAAAAATATTGTCCCAACAAGAAGTTACTATTTTTGTGGATGTAAAGGAAGGAAGAGAAGAGGCAGCAGCATGGGGATGCGATTTAACTTATGATTATGTGAAAATTAATGGGGATTACCGCTCATAAAAATAGATTGGGATAGATGGAAAGGAGATTAGAAAAAATGGAGACGGACATGGACAAGTATTTGCAAAAGGCAAAGGTGCTTATTGAAGCCCTTCCATACATACAAAAGTTTAACAGAAAAATTATTGTGGTAAAGTATGGGGGAAGTGCCATGGCAAGCGGTGAGCTTCAAAAGAATGTCATTGAAGACGTAACTTTATTGAAATTAGTTGGATTTAAACCAGTGATAGTCCATGGAGGCGGGAAGGAAATAAGCCGATGGGTAGAAAAAGTAGGCCTGGAGCCTGCCTTTGTAAATGGACTTAGGGTAACCGATGAGGAAACAATGGAAATTGTAGAAATGGTTTTAAATAAAGTAAATAAAAGTCTTGTCCAAAAAGTGCAGGAGCTGGGAGTGAAAGCAGTAGGAATTAGTGGAAAAGACGGGGGACTTTTGGAAGTAGAAAAAAAATATTCTGACGGAAGGGATATTGGATTTGTTGGAGAGATTAAAAAAGTAAACGCCAAGGTAATTTATGATCTTTTGGAAAAAGACTTTCTCCCCATTATAGCTCCCATAGGCTTGGACGGAGAGTTTCAAACTTACAACATAAATGCAGATGACGCAGCCTGCGCTATTGCAAAAGAAATGTATGCAGAAAAGCTGGCATTCCTCACAGATATTGAAGGGGTTTACCGATATCCAGACGACAAGGATACCTTCCTTCCCAAAATTACTGTGGAAGAGGCAGAAGCCCTTATGAAAGAAGGACTGATTGGGGGAGGCATGATGCCAAAGTTAAAAAGCTGCATTGAAGCTATGAAAGGAGGGGTGAAGAGAGTTCATATTTTAGATGGAAGAATTCCCCACTGCATCCTTTTGGAGATTTTTACAGATAAAGGAATTGGGACAGCTATTGTAGGCCAAAATGATTAGAAAAGCTGTTACTGGAAGGAGTACACATGTTTACACAGAAACAATATATAGAAGAAGGGGAAAAGGTGCTTTTGCACACTTATAATCGATATCAGCTTGTATTAGACAGAGGGGAAGGGGCCTATCTTTTTGACTTAGATGGGAAAAAGTATTTAGATTTTGCTTCTGGAATAGGGGTGTTTGCCCTTGGATATCATAATGAAGAATTTAATAATGCCCTAAAGGCTCAGATTGATAAGCTTATCCATACATCCAATTATTACTATAATGTGCCAGCCATTAAGGCGGCAAAAGAACTGGCTAGAGTATCCACAATGGACAGAGTGTTTTTTACAAACAGCGGGGCGGAAGCTGTTGAAGGAGCCATTAAAGCCGCAAGAAAGTATGCTTATTCCAAAGATGGAAGGACAGACCATGAGATCATTGCCATGGAGAATTCCTTCCACGGCAGAAGTATGGGAGCTCTGTCTGTCACAGGAAACCCCAAATATCAAGAGGCTTTCCATCCTATGATTGGGAATGTGAAGTTTGCAAAGATAAATAATATAAATAGTGTAAAAGAGCTTATAAATTCCAAAACATGCGCCATACTATTAGAAACTGTCCAGGGGGAGGGGGGAATTATTCCAGCAGAAAAACAATTCCTTAAGGCTATAAAAGAAATATGTGACGAAAGAGACATTCTGTTTATTTTGGACGAGATTCAATGTGGCATGGGCCGATGCGGACATATGTTTGCATGGCAGGAATATGGAGTAAGGCCAGACATTATGACATGTGCCAAAGCATTAGGAGGAGGAATCCCAGTGGGGGCTTTTTTAATGACAGAGAAGACAGCAGAAAATTCTCTTAAAGCTGGGGATCATGGAACAACTTATGGTGGAAACCCTTTGGCCTGTGCTGGAGTAAATAAAGTGTTGGAATTATACGAAAAAAATGATATGATATCTCATGTAAGAAAAGTAACTGGTTATTTAGAGGAAAGGCTTAATCAACTCATAGAAGAGTACGATTTTATTTTGATGAAAAGAGGTAAGGGACTGATGCAGGGATTGGTACTCAATCAAGAGGCAGGTCCTGTCATAGAAAAGGCAATGGAGGAGGGGCTTATTGTCATTTCTGCAGGAACGAATGTGATCCGTCTGCTGCCGCCTCTTATTATAAACGAGGAACAAATAGACGAGATGTTTGAAAAGCTTAAGAGAGCCTTTAAAAAATGAGAAAAATAAGGGGTATGAATGTATGGGTTTTAAAATGAAGGGTAAAGCTTGGCGCTTGCTGTTAGGGCTTGCTGTTTCAATGGCAGGCATATTTTGTGTGGCTTGTGAAAATCCCATTGTGGAAGCTGGAACAGGACAAGATGATGAGGAGGAAATGACAGAACTTTCACAGGAAGATAGACTGATTTTGTGGTATACAGATGAAGCTCTTACTCCATATTTAAATAGCGCTGCTTTAAATTATCAAGAGGAGAAGGGGATTAAGGTTATGCCTGTTCTCGTGTCAGGAGTAGAATATTTGGAAGAAATTAATAAGGCTTCTATTCACTCAGAGTCAGGCCCGGATCTATATATTACAAGCAATGATAATTTGGAAAAGGCTTATTTGTCTGGGCTTGCGGCGGATATTCATGATGAGGAAAGAATATGCAGAAAGGATGATTATCCTCAAACTGCCTTGGATGCAGTAACCTATATGAAGAGGAAGATTGCCTACCCCTTTTATTATGAGACAAGCTTTCTGCTATATAATAAAACTTATATGGAAGATGTATTAAAAGCAAGGCAGGATGCTATGGAGAATGAAAGGGGGGGAGAGGATTTAGAAATTGTGATTCCTGCTACCATTGACGACATATTGAATTTTGCCGATGAATATGACGCACCAGAAACAGTAGAGGCGGTTTTTAAGTGGGATGTATCGGATATTTTCTATAATTATTTCTTTATTGGAAATTATATTTCTGTCGGGGGCGATGCAGGAGATGACCCTTTGAACATGAATCTTTATAATGAGTCTGCCATACAATGTTTAAAAGTTTACCAGCAGCTAAATCAATTTTTTTCCATTGATACAAATACAGTGACCTATGAGGGAATCTTAGAGGAATTTTTAGATGGAAAAACAGTTTTCACCATTGCCACGACAGATGCAGTGGGAAGGCTGGATGAGGCCAAAGAGGCAGGGGAATTCCTTTTTGAGTACGGAGTGGCAGTTATACCGGATATTAATATAAATTACAAGTCAAGGGGGCTGTCTGTGACAAATGCAGTCGTTATTAATGGCTATTCTGAAAAACAGGAAAAGGCCAATGATTTTGCAAAATATATTGCCTATGATAAGGTAGAAGATTTGTATAAGAGAGGAGGAAAGATACCTGCTCGGTATGGAGTTACTTTTGATAATCCAGAAATATCCAAGATAATGGAGGAATACGAAAAATCTGTCTCTATTCCTAAAATGCTGGAGACAAGTAATTTTTGGGTACAGTTAGAGATTGTTTTCACAGAAGTTTGGAAAGGTGAAGATGTAGACACAGCCCTTTTTACGATGAATGAGCAGATTACAGGACAGATGGATGAAAATCAGGTGGAAAATGTAAAGAGGGGGACAGGCCCTTTGAGAAATGGGGGAGTTACCCAATTCTTTCCATAAGATTATAACAAACAAGAGAATGAATAGATATCCAATCATATGGACAAAATACTAAAAAGTTATGAAGGCAAAGAGAAAGGTATGGTGATCCAATGATTGGATTTTTTATTGCATTAATTTCAGGGGCATTGATGAGTATTCAGGGAGTATTTAATACAGAAGTGACCAAGGCATCCAGCGTCTGGGTAGCAAACAGCTTTGTACAGCTGACAGCATTATTGGTGTGCCTTTTGGCTTGGTTTATTACTGGAAGGGAATCCTTTATGGAACTTGGAAAGGTGGAATCTAAATACATGCTTTTGGGTGGAGTATTAGGTGCCTTCATAACATGGACAGTCATTTTAAGTATGAATTCTCTTGGGCCGGCAAAGGCAGCAATGCTCATTGTTATTGCCCAATTAATTGTAGCTTATGTCATTGAGCTTTTTGGCATGTTTGGGGTGGAGAAACAGCCTTTAGAAGTAAGAAAACTCATAGGGATGGGCATTGCCATTGGAGGAGTTGTTTTGTTTAAATGGGAATAATTGACTGTTTTTAATGAAATCATGAGTGGATTTTGAATGAAAAATGCTATTGTCAATAGTAAAATAATATTTTAAAATGAAAGAGTGAGCATAGAGGGGCTGAGGTATAAAAGGATAAGGAGACTATGCTTATGAAAAAAAGGAAAATGATAACAGTAGGAACCCTTCTTTGTGCTTTTCTTTTATCAGCTTGTAAAGAAGAGGAGGTAAGCCTTGAGCTAGAATCACCAGATTCTTTTGATTTAATAGAAGAAAGGGAGGAAAAAGAGAGGGAGGAGCCTGATAAAGAGGAAGAAAAGCTTATTTATGTATATGTTTGTGGTGCAGTGAATAATCCGGATGTATATGAAATGCACGAAGGGGACAGGTTGTATCAGGCAGTAAATATGGCAGGAGGAATGACAGAGGACGCTGCTGACCAATATGTTAGTCTGGCAATGGAAGTAGAAGATGGCCAAAGACTATATATTCCTACAAAAGAAGAGATAGAGACAGAAGGCCAAAATATGCTTCAACTGGAGCAAGAGGATTCTGGAAAAGGAGAGGGAGGCTTAGTAAATATTAATAAAGCTTCTATAGAAGAATTGACTGCCTTACCGGGTATTGGAGAGGCAAAGGCAGAAAGCATTCTCGCTTATCGGTTAGACAAGGGCTCCTTTGAGAGCATTGAGGAGCTTAAGGAAGTAAAAGGAATTGGGGATGCTTTATTTCAGAAGATAAAAGAAAAAGTATCTGTAAAATGAGGTATATTTAGGTGGAAATCCTAAATGGGAAAGGCATGGTTATAAAATGGGTAGCAAAGTACTAGTTGTAGATGACGAAAAATTAATAGTAAAAGGAATTCGCTTTAGCTTAGAGCAGGACAATATGGAAGTAGACTGCGCCTATGATGGAGAGGAAGCTCTGGAAATGGCAAAAAAGAAAAAATACGATATTATTTTATTGGATATTATGCTTCCTAAATTGACAGGACTGGAAGTATGTCAGCAGATTAGAGAGTTTTCCAGCGTACCCATTGTTATGCTGACAGCTAAGGGAGACGACATGGATAAAATTCTTGGATTAGAATATGGGGCAGACGACTACATAACAAAACCTTTTAATATTTTAGAGGTAAAGGCAAGAATCAAGGCTATTATGAGGAGGATATCGAGGAAAGAGGAAAAAGAGACAGTCTTAAAAGTGCTGGAGGCAGGTGAGATGAAACTAGATCAGGATAGCCGTCGGGTTTATATTGCTGCCAGAGAGATTAACTTAACGGCAAAGGAATTCGATGTACTGGAACTGCTCATGCTTAATCCTAACAAAGTATATGGGAGGGAAAAGCTTTTAAGTCTTGTATGGGGAGTGGAATATCCAGGGGATGTGCGCACAGTAGACGTCCATATTCGAAGGCTGAGGGAGAAAATTGAGACAAATCCCAGCGAGCCTAAGTATGTACACACTAAATGGGGTGTGGGCTATTATTTTCAAGCTTCATAAAGGGAAAGGTCAGTCATGCCATTTTTAAATAAATTAACCCATGCATTTGAAAACCTTAAAATTTTTAACAGTCTTCGATTCCGTATTTTTATTATTATGGCTGCGGTTGGGATAGTGCCAATGACTATGATCCGCTATTTGATCCTTGAAAATTATATGGAGCGGGCAGTAAACATTAGAATATCAGATGTAATGAATCAGTGCAAAATACTAGGGGATCACTTAATAAGCTATCAGTATCAGATAGAGCCTATTATGGGAAAGGGGAACTTAAAACCAGATCCAACTCTTCCTAGCTATAATTATCTCATTGATCCTTCCTCAGAAGTAATTAACGCAGAATTGGAACAACTTACAAACTTATATGATGGAAGAGTTCTCATTATGGACGGCAATTTTAAGATCGTTAAGGATACTTATGGAATTGCAGAAACAAGAACAATGATTTCTGAGGAAGTAATCAGGTGTTTTAAAGGGGAAAATATAACAAATTACGATGACTTAAACCAGTATATTGAAGTGGCCATTCCTATTATTGACACATACATAGAGGAAACAGTGGGAGTTATGCTGACAAGCGTTTCTACAGACAGCATTGTAGATACAAGCAACCGCCTAAAGGAGCAGACATTTATGATGGAAGTTGCCTTAATTCTGATAATCGCTGTTTTGGCATATTTTTCTTCCAGTCTTCTCGTCCGTCCTTTGGCAAGGGTAACCCAGGCAATTGGCCAAATTCAGGAGGGATTTATAGAGGAACAGATAGAAGTGAGAGACTGCTTGGAAACAGAGCTTATTACAGATGCCTTTAATGATCTGTTTGGAAGAATGAAAAAGTTGGACGACTCAAGACAGGAGTTTGTTTCGAATGTGTCCCATGAACTGAAAACTCCCCTGACTTCTATTAAGGTGCTGGCGGATTCTTTGCTTGTACAGGAAAACGTGCCCGTGGAATTATATAAAGAATTTATGGCAGATATAGCAGAAGAGATTGACAGGGAAAATAAAATTATTACAGATTTATTATCTTTAGTGAAGATGGATAAGACAGCAGATAATTTAAACATTGAACTGACGGATATGAATACATTGTTAGAAGCAATATTAAAAAGATTAAAGCCCATTGCAGAAAAGAAAAATATTGAGCTTGTCTTTGAAAGTATGCGTCTAGTATCAGCAGAGATCGACGAGGTAAAATTATCCTTAGCTTTATCCAATTTAGTAGAAAATGCAATTAAATATAATAATGTAAATGGGTGGGTAAAGGTATCCTTAGATGCAGATCACAAATTTTTCACAGTATCAGTAGAAGATTCAGGAATTGGAATTCCAGAGGAGTCTTTGGAACATATTTTTGAACGGTTTTACAGGGTTGATAAGTCCCATTCTAAAGAGATCAACGGAAACGGCTTAGGTCTTGCTATTACAAGAAATGCAATTTTAATGCACAGAGGTGCTATTAAAGTAAGAAGCGTAGAGGGGGAAGGAACGAAGTTCTTTGTAAAAATTCCATTGAATTATTTAACATAGAAAGGAGAGAATATTGATAAAATATAAAAAAGAAACAATTGGTATCTTAATTCTTTGCATCTGTTTTTTCTTTTCTGGGTGTAAAAGGAAGGAAAAGATGGAAGGAGGGGACACATACCAGCTATTTTATGTGAATAAAGAAGAAACAAAAGTAGTTCCCCAACAATATGAGGCAGGGAGTGAGACAGTAGAGGAGTTAGTCATTGAATTTCTAGGGGCTTTAGAGACAGACTCTGAAAATGTGGACTTAAAAAAGCCTTTAGGGGGCAGTGTCAATTTAGTAGATTATTATGTTAAGAATGATCAAATTGTTTTGAACTTTGATGAGCATTACTATGAGATGAGTAATACAACAGAGGTTTTAGTCAGGGCAGCCATTGTTCGAACATTGAGCCAAATACAAGGAATTGAGTCTATTTCATTTGAAGTGAAAAACCAGCCGTTGCTAGATAATTATGGAAAACCAATGGGTGTCATGAAAGGAGACACTTTTATTGACAATACAGGAAAAGAAATTAATTCTTATGAAAAGACTAGCTTAATTTTATATTATGCCAATGATTCTGGAAACAGGCTAGTATCCGTTGTGAAAAATCCTGTGTACAGCACAAATATCTCTCTTGAAAAGCTTGTTATTGAAGAGCTCATAAAAGGTCCTCCTGCAGGAGCAGATGCATACCAGGCAGTTCCAGTGGATACGAAGATTATTAATACGACTACAAAAGACGGTATATGCTATGTGAACTTAAGCAATGAATTTTTAAATACAGTTAATAACGTTACAGAAGAGGTAGTTATTTATTCCATTGTAAACTCTTTGTCAGAGCTTAGTAATGTGAATAAAGTGCAAATCTCCATTAATGGAGACTATGGACGAATATACAAGGATAGCATTTCTCTATCAAATATATTAGAGAGAAATTTGGATCTTGTAGGTGAAGGCGGTGTGAGATGATGCCTCGCCGCCCCCTATTCACCTTTAGCATTCTTTTTACCTTATCCCTTTTTATGATTATGGAAATCTTTCCTATTTCTTTTTATGATAATAAGGAGATGGATCAAAAGACTATAAGGGCAAAGGGAACCATTTTTGAAAAACAAAAAAAAGAAGACAAATCTATCATTTATCTAAAAAATGTTTCATTAGACACTTCTGTCTATAATAAAAAATCCAAAAACAAAGAAAAGCATGAACACATATCAGGATTAATCGTTTATTTGGAGGAAGACAGTATGCCTCCTATAGGAAGCAAAGTTGAAGTTAAGGGAAAGGCTAAATGTTTAGAAAGAAGTCGAAACCCAGGGCAGTTTGATCAGGCTTTTTATTATAAGCTCCAAGGCATTGACTTAATTTTATTTGAAGGAAAAGTACAAAGTCAGAGCAAGAAATATAATGTTTATCTGGAAGGGCTGTATAGAGTCAGGGCATATTTTACCAATGTATTTGAAAGACTTCTTCCAGAGAAGGAAGGGGGCGTTATGCAAGCTATGCTTCTTGGGGAAAAAGGGCAGCTTTCCCAAGAGTTAAAATCTCTTTATCAAAGAAATGGAATTGCCCATATATTGGCCATCTCAGGACTACATATTTCTCTTATAGGAGTGAGCATCTATCATTTGCTGCGAAAAACAGGACTATCCTACCATCTATGTGCCTTTTTTGGAACAGCTCTTATGGTCAGTTACGGAATAATGACAGGAGGAGGGGCTTCGACGATGAGGGCAGTTATTATGTTTTTACTACAGATTTTTGCAAACTCCCTTGGACGTACCTATGATATGCTTACAGCGCTGGCAGTAGCAGGAATAGGCCTCTTAGTCCAAAACCCCCTTTATTTATATTACCCAGGTTTTCTTCTATCTTTTGGAGCAGTTCTTGGCATTGGAATGATATTTCCAATAATGAAAGATTTCATAAAAATGAAAGGAAAGTTAGGGGAAGGACTTTTGGCAAGCCTGTGCATTCAGACAGCAACCTTGCCTATTGTACTTTACTCCTTCTACGAATATCCATTGTATGGAATTATTTTAAATTTACTAGTCATCCCTCTTATGAGCCTTCTTGTTATTGGGGGACTTATAGGCGGCTGTGCCAGTCTTCTTTCCTTACACCTTGGAAAGGTTTTGATCCTTCCTTGCAGACTTATATTAAGTATATATGAGAACGCTTGTATAATAATGGAGAAACTTCCTGGTTCTAGGTGGAGGCCAGGAAGCCCAGAGAAAATAAGAATTATTATGTATTATATTTTGCTGGGAGCAGGGCTGTTTGCCATATGGAAATACACATCTGCCAGTAAGGAGAAGAAAAAACATAAGATTTATGGAGTAATAATAGGGGGATATTTATGCTTTCTTTCCCTTGTTCTCACATGGAAGTTTGAGAGTGGCATCATAATAACAATGTTAGATGTGGGCCAGGGAGAATGTATTATTGTAAAAAGTGAAAGGGGAAAGGTATATCTCATTGACGGAGGAAGCACTAGTGTGAGCAAGGTAGGCTCTTATAGGATTTTGCCCTATTTAAAATATAGGGGAATAAAACAGATAGATTATGTACTTATCTCCCATGTAGATCAGGATCACATTTCGGGCATATTAGAGTTAATGGATGGGGAGACAAAAGAAATTGAAATAAAAAATCTTCTCATGCCCTCTTATACAAATTCTGATAATGCATATAAAGAAGTCATAAGAACAGCAAAGAAAAGAGGGATTTCTGTTATGACCATGGGAAAGGGGGATGTTCTTACGGATGAAAAAATGATTATAACCTGTTATCATCCCTACAAAAAGCTGGAAACAAAAGAGCGCAATGAGGCATCTATGGTTATTGGACTATCCTTTGAAAATTTTGATTGTCTATTTACAGGAGATATAGGAGAAGAGACAGAAAAAATACTTGGACAATTTCTTAAGAAAAAATGGGATGTGTTAAAGGTAGCCCACCATGGGTCTGGTTATTCTTCAAGCCAGGAATTTTTAGAAAATATAGAGCCTGCCTATGCTCTTATCTCATGTGGAGAAAAAAATACATATGGACACCCTCACAAAGAGGCAATCAAGAGGATAAGAGATATAGGGGGAAGGATTTTTATTACAAAGGAATTAGGTGCCATATTTATATGGACCAACGGTGAAAAGATGACAGTGAAGGGATTTTTGTGAGAGTAGACGGCACATGCATAATTTGATATATTAAAAGAATCAGGGTGTCAAAAGACACTAAGAAGGTAAGGGAGTAAGCCCATGGAGAAGTTGAATAAAGATATAAAAGAGAAAAAATTTGAAAAGGTATACTTATTATATGGGGAAGAAGCATATTTAAGAAATCAGTATAAAAATAAGCTGGGACAAGCCTTAGGAGATCCAAAAGACAGAATGAATTTTTCTGTTTACCAGGGAAAAAGAAGCCGCCAGGGGGAGATTATCGACCTAGCTGAGACACTGCCTTTTTTAGCTGACCGCCGAGTGATTATCGTGGAAAACAGCGGGTTTTTTAAAACTTCTAGTGAAGACTTGGCAGACTATGTGAAGGAGGTGGCTGAGACTACTGTCCTGATTTTTGTTGAGGAAGAAGTAGACAAGAGAGGAAAGCTTTATAAAGCAGTGAAAGCGGTGGGAAGTGTGACGGAATTTGTAAAACAAAATGAAATAATATTGAAAAGGTGGATTCTTGGCATACTTTCCAGAGAAGGCAAAAAGCTTTCAGAGGAGACCTTACATCTCTTTTTGTCAAAGACAGGGAATGATATGGAAAATATTGCAATGGAATTGGAAAAACTAATGTGTTATACATTAGGCAAAGAGACAGTAACTTCGAAAGATGTGGAGGAAGTCTGCACAGTAGTTATTACAAACAAGATTTTTCAAATGATTGAGGCAGTGGCAGAGAAAAAGCAGAAGGAAGCTCTTTTAATGTATTATGAGCTTCTTGCCTTAAAGGAGCCTCCCATGAGAATTTTATATCTCATAGCAAGACATTTTCGAATATTAATGGAAGTAAAACAATTGGCAGCTTCAGGTAATGATAAGGGAGCAATTGCCAAGAGCGCAGGGGTGCCTCCCTTTTTGGTAGGTAAGTACATGGCTACGGCGAAAAAATTTATCAAAGAAGATTTAAGAGCTGCTGTGGAACAATGCGCAGATATGGAAGAGGCAGTGAAAACAGGCAGTATGAATGACACAATGGGGGTAGAACTTTTAATTGTGCAATATAGTTATGGAAAATTTAGAGAAAGAACTTGAAAATTTATGAAAAAATGCATATAATAGGAGTAATAAGAAAGTTTGTAGTGTTGGAGGTGGCAGATTGAAAAATAGGCTTTTGCTTTATTTTTCAATCCAATCCCGAATATATTACCTGCATCCGTATATACAGGATGTGTAAGAATGGAGGAAGAGTATGGAATTAAATAGTATGAGCAATAACCTTTCATCCCAGGTGAATAAGGAAACCGCCACAGCCGTAAGAATACAGAAAGAGGCTTCAAGCCCTAAAACTGCTGTTCGCTTTAAAGAGTCTAAGGCGGATTCAGCAGGAAATATTAAAGGGACGACTCCTTTTGTAGCAACTAGAGAATCAAATATGACGCAAGGGCTGGGCAATAAGAGAGAAGCTGAGAAGAGGATGTCTGTCAGAGAAGAGGAAGACAGGGAATATAACCAGGTAATGGCAGAAAAAGCAGTGGAAAATGCCAATAACCGAGTCAGGGCAATTCGTAAGAGCATGAAGTTTTCTTATAACGAAGATATTCAGCGTTTTACAATTTCCATTACAGATGAGGACAGCAATAAAGTGATTAAGGAAATTCCCCCAAAGGGCATCCAGCAGGTTATTGAGAGATTGCATACAATGCAAGGACTTTTAACAGATATGGAGGTATAAGAATATGAGGATAGGTAATACAAATAATTCGGTAGTCTATAATCGTTCTCAACAGATGAGAAATAAGCCAGAGTATGGAAAGACAGCAAGTGGAAAAAGAATTAATTCTGCAAAGGATGATGCAGCAGGTTTAGCCATTGCCCAGAAGTTGTTAAAGCAGGTAAATGGTTATGACATGGGCGCTATGAATATACGAGACGGCATTGGTGTAGCAAATATAGCAGACGGGGCTATGGGAACCATGGCAGATTCCTTGCAGAGAATTAGGGAGTTAAGTGTTAAAGCTTCTAATTCTGCTATTTATGGGCCAAGTGAGCGTTCCATGATGCAAGATGAAGTGAATCAGCTTCTGAATGATATTGAACAGACTGCAACAGGAACAGAGTTCAATACTATGAAGATTTTAGATGGCAGCATGGACAAGATGGACATAGCTTCAAATCCTGATGGCAGTGGAACAAGCATTCCTATGCAGAATGCCACCTTGCAAGGTCTTGGAATAGACGGATACGATTTGACAGGAAACTTTGACATTAACCGGATTGACAGCGCTATAGAGAAGCTCAGTTCAGCAAGAAGTAAAATTGGGGCAACAACCAATGGAATGGAATACGCTTACAATTATAATACGAATGCTTCTTTACAGTTGACAGGGGCTCAGAGCAGAATTGAAGATTTAGATATGCCAAAGGCTATATCTGAATTAAGAAAGAGAGAACTGTTAAATACTTACCAGACAATGATGATGAGGAATGGAATGGAGACGAACAGAAGAATGACAAGTGGACTGTTCTAATCTTCACAATATACGAAAGAGGCTGTTGCATAGCAATAGCCTTTTTATTTCTATAGAAATAAAAAGTATTAGGAGTGCTGGGAATTCTATCACCGTTTTCATTTAAATGAATAGGAAATTTCAGAGGAATTTCCTATTCATTATTTGACGTTTATAACTTTAGAGGATGACTGCTGGGAGGATGGTAATGCCAAAACTATATTTTCGACATGGCGCAATGGGTAGCTCTAAAACAGCCAATGCCCTTATGGTAGAATACAATTATTACGAGAGGGGAAAGAAGGCACTCCTTCTGAAACCAAAATTAGATGACAGGGATGGGGAAAGACGGATAAAAAGCCGTATGGGACTAGAAAGTCCCTGTTCTTATGTGGAAGAGTTTGTTAAGATGTCCCAGGAGGAAATTAAACAATATGATTGCATCATTGTAGATGAAGCTCAATTTTGTAAAAGGGAAGAGGTTGAGTTTTTTGTCTGGGTTGTGGATCACTTGGGTATACCAGTTATCTGTTATGGGCTTAGAACAGATTTTTTAAGGGAACCTTTTGAAGGAGCTATTTGGCTTTTAGCATGGGCTGATGTTATTGAGGAAGTAAGGACTGTCTGCTGGTGTGGAGAAGGAGCTTGCTGCAATGCCCGCTTTGATTCTAGTGGGAATATAGTAAGAAAAGGTGAACAAGTATGTTTGGGCGGCAACGACCGATATATTGCATTGTGCAGAAAGCATTATGAAAAAGGGGACTTAGGACCTGGGATAGAGAAAGGGGAGAAGACAAAAAATGAGAAATAGACCAAAGCCTTTTGAAATATACCGTCATTTTAAAGGTCATATTTATCAGATTATTACAGTGGCAGAAGATACAGAAAATGGTGAAGAAATTGTAGTTTACAGGGCTTTATATAATCCAGATCAAACGTTTGCAAGACCTCTTCATAGTTTTATGAGTCAGGTGGATAAAAAAAAGTATCCCCAAATTAAACAGAAATTCCGCTTTGAACTCCTTTCATTGGAAGCAGTCACCAATGTGGAGGAAATTGAAAAATCCCTGTTGGATACTTGGGAAGAGGAGGAACAAAGGGAAGAAGGGACAGGAGACTTTGATGAGGAGGCAATCAATCCATATTTGTTAAAATTTTTAGAGGCGGATACTTATGAGGACAAGCTTAATACCTTGCTTTATATTAAAGAGTATTTGGACGACAGTATGATTCATACAATTGCCATGTCTTTAGATATAGAACTTTCTGAAACAACATTGGAAAATAAATACAATGAAGTGAAAAATTGCCTTATGACATTGGAGAAGTATGAATGCAACAGACTAATGTAAACAAAGGAGAAACTCCTGAAAAAATAAAGGAGATGGATATTGTTTTTTCCCTTCTGAAATGGTATGGAAAAAGCGCTAGAATTCTTCCCTGGAGAGAGAGGCCAGAGCCTTATAATGTATGGATATCAGAAATTATGCTTCAACAGACAAGGGTGGAAGCCGTAAAGCCCTATTATGAACGATTTCTAAAAGAATTTCCCAGTGTAGAACAATTGGCAGGGGCCAAAGAGGACAGGTTGTTGAAAGCATGGGAGGGGCTTGGATACTATAACAGGGTAAAAAATATGCAAAAGGCTGCCATACTTGTTATGGAACAATATGGTGGAAAGCTTCCAGAGGAGTATGAGGAGTTGCTAAAGCTTCCAGGAATTGGCCCTTACACAGCAGGGGCTATTTCTTCCATAGCTTATGGAAAGGTTCATCCTGCAGTAGACGGTAATGTCTTAAGAGTAATGACAAGATTATTGGCAGATGATAGAAATATATTGAGTCAAAAGGTGAAAAATGATATAGGGAATATTCTCTATGAAATTATGCCAAAGGATAAGCCAGGAGATTTTAACCAGGCATTAATGGAACTGGGAGCTACTGTATGTCTGCCAAACAAAAAACCTTTATGTGGACAATGTCCATGGTCTCCCTTCTGTAAAGCAAAGGAGGAAGAGGCTCAAAGTGAATATCCAAAAAGGGCAGAGAAAAAAAGGAAAAGAATAGAAAAAAAGACAGTGCTCATTATAAGAGATGGTGAGAAGATTGCATTAAGGAAGAGACCCAAAGAGGGACTTTTGGCAGGAATGTATGAACTTCCTAATTTAGAAGGGCATAGAAAAAAAGAGGAAGCTTTGCTCTTTGTCAAAGAGATAGGAATGTCTCCAGTGAGAATTCAAGAGTTAGAAGGAGCTAAACATATTTTTTCCCATAAAGAGTGGCAGATGATTGGATATATGATACGGGTGGAGGAGTTGAGAGGGAAGGAACAGGAAGGGCTTATTTTTGCCCTTTGTGAGGAAATGGAAGAACGTTATCCTATCCCAACAGCATTTGGAGCCTATACAAAGTATATGAGTATTCGCCTTGGAAATGAAAAGTATGAGCAAAAGGAGATAGAATAGGATGAAGCTATTGTCAGTGACAGTTCCATGCTATAATTCAGAAGATTATATGGAAAGTTGTATTGAGTCTTTACTCCCAGGAGGAGAAAGGGTAGAGATTATTATAGTAGATGATGGATCTAGTGATGGGACAGGAAAGATGGGAGATTATTATGCAAAACAATATCCTTCCATAGTAAAAGTAATTCACCAAGAAAATGGCGGCCATGGGGAGGCAGTAAATACAGGGCTTAAAAATGCTAAAGGCATTTATTTCAAAGTGGTGGATAGTGACGACTGGGTCAAGGAAGAAGCCTATTTAAAAATCCTTAATCAGCTTCAAGAGTTTGCTGAAGAAGGACAAGGGGTGGATATGCTTTTAAGTAATTTTGTCTATGAAAAGGAAGGCAGAGGGAAGAAAAGGGCAATGACTTATACTTATGCAGTTCCAGCAGAGCAAGTCATTAAATGGGAACAAATCAAACATTTTCGAAAAGGGCAGTATATTTTAATGCATTCTGTTATTTACCGTACAAAGCTTTTAAGGGATTGTGGGCTAGAGCTTCCAAAACATACCTTTTATGTGGATAATTTGTTTGTTTTTAAACCTCTTCCCTATGTGAAAACCATTTATTACGTAAATGTAAATTTTTATAGGTATTATATTGGGCGGTCGGATCAGTCGGTGAATGAAGAAGTCATGATATCAAGAGTTGATCAGCAGATTGAAGTAAATAAGATGATGATTGATTATTATATAGGACTAAAGGGACTTCCTAAAAAGCTTAAAAATTATATGATTAGTTATTTGGATATTATGATGGCTGTGTCTTCTATTATGCTTATAAGAGCAGGAACAAAGGAAGCTTTGGAAAAGAAAAAGGAACTGTGGAAATATTTAAAAAAAGCAGATAAACTTTTGTTCTATCGTCTTAGATTCGGACTTTTTGGACATGCTATGAATTTACCTGGAAGAGGGGGAAGAAAAATATCTGTGGCGGAATACAAAATTGCCCAGCGCTTTTTTGGATTTAACTAAAGGTCATCATTTTTGTCTTCCTTATCCAAAACATGGGTTTTCAAATACAAAAAAGCAGTGTATAATGAAAAGAAACAGTTATTTTAGGGGGAACCTATGGGAAGGAGGGACATGAAGTGATTGAAGAAATACTTGCCTATAACAAACGCTTTGTGGAAGAGAAAGCATATGAAAAGTATGCCACAAGTAAATATCCAGATAAGAAGATTGCTATTTTGACCTGTATGGATACCCGTTTGGTGGAATTGCTTCCAGCAGCTCTTGGGCTGAAAAATGGGGATGTTAAAATGATTAAAAATGCAGGAGGAGTGGTGAATGAACCTTTTGGAAGTGTAATCCGCAGTCTTCTTGTAGCTATTTTTGAGCTAGGGGTTGAGGAAGTTATGGTAATAGGCCATACAGACTGCGGTGTAAAGCATATTGGCGGTGAGATGATGGTTCAACTCATGAAGGAGAGAGGAATCAGTGAAAAATCCATTGATTTAATCAAATATTGTGGTGTGGATTTTGAAACCTGGCTTGCTGGCTTTGACTCTGTAGAGAAATCGGTTATAGATACAGTGGATACGATTAGAAATCATCCTCTCATACCAAAGGATGTGAGAGTGGGAGGATATGTGATTGATTCAGAGACTGGGGAATTGACAGTGATTTGTAAATGAACTGTCTATAAAGAAATGATAAAGTGTGGGTATAACCCACACTTTATCATTCATGACAATAGAAACCGGGTGGATTCTATTGCTTCAATTCAGCAAACATTGAGTCAGTCCATTCGGCCTTTCATCAAATAGAAGGCTTCGCTGTATTTATAATATGCCGTGGCCCCTCTATATGCTGCAAGTCCCTTTATCCCTTCAGCGCTTCTGGGAAATGGCGGGGAATCTATTTCACTTTTATAAATCTTCATAATATTTATTTTTTTCTCCAAATACTGGGAAATATCGATGAACACATTAGGAACAAATGGATTTTCTACCTGTGCTTGATCTGTTTCTGAAAGAATTTCCATACTTAAAACTATTTTCAGATATGGCGCCCTAAATGATTTTGTACAGGAATACACAGTTTGAAATATGATTCGATGATCGGAGTGGATATCATTGGGAAATGGTAGGAATAACAGTTCTGGTTTGACTTCCTCGAAAACTTTTTTGAAATGGGAAACAAGCCTGCCTGTTTCATATTTGTCCATACCTGTAGGCTCTAATTCCATATTCCAGAAACTGTCAAAGGAATAGGATGAAATCACTTTTTGAATTTCTTCATTTCTTTCATCTACACGTTCTTTAGCATATCCATATTCGGTTTTCATATTTGTGACATTAAGCCAATGTGTCTTATGACCTTTTTCTTTTAATTTTAGCAAGGTTCCACCAGCTCCTAATGTTTCATCATCAGGGTGTGGAGAGATAACTAATACATTCATTAAAGATAATCTCCTTTGGAAAGTTTCACTTCTTCACTATCTGTAATGTGTATAATTCCATCATAGGCTTTTACCATATAGTCAGTAGATGAATTTACACTTATCACTTTTCCTGGCTCAATATTTTCATATGTCCTCGTTGAAATCACTTTACATTTCCATACTTTAATTTCCCTATCATCCCACATAAAATGCGCGCCAACATAAGGATGTGTTAACGCTCTAACAAGATTATATATTCCATCACATGACATACGCCAGTCGATCTGACCATCCATAGGTCCTCTCTTTCGCCATGTATTTCCATCATCTGGATTTTGTGGGATAGGTTTTACATTATTGTTCATAAACTGTTCTGTAAAAGAAAGAGCCTGTTTTTTGGCTGTTTCAAGGGTCTTGTTGTAAAGGGACAAAGCATCATCTTCATAATCTATATCCATTTCTTTTTGACTTATGATTGCTCCAGTATCAGCTCCTTCATCCATCATAAAAAAAGTGGATGCTGTTTTCTTTAGTCCAAGCGCCAATGCCCAAATTAATGGATGTCTGCCTCTGTTTGCTGGCAAAGCTGCTGGGTGAAACCCAACAACTCCATAAGATGGCACAGATAAAATCTCTTTGCTAAGTAATTTTGACCAGCCAAAACAGTAGATGATGTCAGGACTTTTTGCTTTTATAAAATCAAGGGTTTCTGTGTCATTGACATTTTTTGTGAGGAAATAATCTATTCCATATTTTTTGGCAAGAGACGCTAAAGAATGAAAATCTGCATTCATAGGAGAACTATCCATTGTTACAATTCCATCAACCATATAATTGTTATTCAAAAGGCATTCCAGTATTACATATGAGCTTTTTAAGCATCCTATAAATACTATTTTCTTCACTTGTCCACCTCAATATCATAAAAATCCTTAATAACACCTATGCTTCCTTCTTTTTCAAATACCATTTTCAATATGTTAGTGATTTTCTTCGATGTTTCACCATCTCCAAATGGGTGGGGCATCCTTTGAACTTCCTTGTAAAAATCATCACTGATAGCCTTACTAATGGCTGATATAATAGATTTTTTTTCAGGTTCACAACAGAGTACGCTTCCTGGCATAAGCCTTCCTTTTTGCCTGTCCCCAATATTTACTGTTGGAATATGAAGACATGTCACTTCTATAACCCCGCTTGATGAATTTCCAATAACAACAGCGCTTTCCTTTACGGCGCTAAGATAACGTTTAACGCCTAATGATGCCACGGCTGCAACATTATCATGTGTCTTTGCATACTCATCAATACTCTTATTAATTCTTCTTCCTCCTGCATCAGCATTTGATTTTGTTATGATAAAGGACATATCTGGGAATGCATCTAATGCGTCAATTAGCTGGTCAAACTGCCAAATACCGCTGTTCTCTTCTAGTGTTATTGGATGAAAAGTCACAACCCCATATTTCCTCTTTAAGTCTATGCCTAGTTCTATGCTAAGTTCCTCTTTTGAAATAAAATCTGTATTTTTCGTATTTTCGACACCTAGTGCACCAACATTAAAGACTTTGCTTGGCTGTTCCCCTAATTGAATCACTCTATTTCTGTAGACTTCTGTAGTAACAAAATGAAGCTGGCTCATTTTTGTGATAGAGTGCCGAATAGCCTCGTCAATTAATCCTTGGGTAGCTTCTCCTCCATGAATGTGAGCAATTGGAATTTGAGCATTCATAGCTGCAATGCATACAGCCAATGTTTCATACCGATCCCCTAAAACAATCAGAAGATCCAGCTTATTTTTTTCAAAATATTTTCCAAACCCTGTCATAGCCATAGCCATGTTGTTGGATATATCTTGGGGCCTGTCTTTTTCAGTAAGGCATTGAATTTTTTCAGCAATGGGAATTCCAGCCTCTTTAATTTCCTGATAGGTATTTCCAAAATCTGGTGACAAGTGAGACCCTGTCACAAGTACTTTAATTTCACAAAAATCCTCTTCCATAAGCCGTAGAATTAATGGCTTTAGAAGGCCAAATTCTGCTCTTGTTCCAGTGAATACTCCAATTTGTTTAGTCATCATTCTACTCCTTTTTTTGTTGATAAGGCCATTAAAATATAAATGAGTCAATCAGCCTCATGAATAATTTCTGCTTACTAAAATCCCAGCTTTCTTATAGTTCATATTTCGCAGAGTAGGCAGCTCTAAGATAAAATTTTTATAAGGGCGGTAATTTAGGCATCCTTTCTATAGGCTGACCATTTATTTGACTTCGAATAATTTGGAAAGCTTTTTCATATTCTCATGTTTTAGCTCCATGGTAGGATGGACGTAACGGTTCAAGGTAATATTCACATTTGCATGACCGAGAATCTCACTTAAAGATTTGACGTCGAATCCTGCTTCCACACATCGGGTGGCAAATGTATGACGGCATACATGAAAGCTGGCATTCCTAATGCCACAGTTTTTTAAAATTGTTTTAAAACGGTTTTCCATTGTCCTTGGTTCTACAAATAAACGACTGTGACCAGTGAGCAGATAGGCATCCTTAGAGTAAGCAGATTGAAGGCTGTCCATAATATTACTGGGGATGGGAATTGTGCGGATGGAACATTGACTTTTTGGCTGGTCAATATTAATGTAAGTCTTATGTGCAGCATTTTTGTCTCTATTTTGGATACGCTGCATAGTACGGCGTATATGGAGTTCCCGAGCATCTAAAGAAATATCATTCCACATCAGGGCACAGAGTTCGCCAATACGGATACCAGTGAATAGGCAGAGGAGGATCCCTAAGTTTGTTAGATTTGGATGTATTCTCAGATATTCCAGCAGTGACATTTCTTCTGAAAATGTGAGAACTCTGATTTTTTCAGTCTTTTGGGGGATGGCCATACACTCTGGAATGAAGTTTATTTCGTATCCATGGATTAACGCAAAGCGTCGGATAGACTTTATCCGAGAAAGAATGTCTGACGTGCTTTTCAGGGAGAGATTTTTTTTTGTCAAAAGACGGTTACGAAAAGTAATCATGTCCTCATTTGTTATTTCATGAATATACTTATCTCCAAAATATGGGATAATATGAAGTTCCAGCTGATTCCCATATTTCGCAATTGTAGAAGCCTTACAGATAGGCTCTAGCTCTGTCAGCCATTGGCTTCCAATTTCTTTCATGGTAGTCTGTGCGCCTGACAGCTTAGGCTTTGCCATAAGTACAGCTAAGGCCGCTGTTTTTTTTTCCTTTGCTTCAGAGTAGGACTTGCCGAATACAAATCCGTAAATCGCTTTTCCATTTTTGTGTTCTTTGATATAGCGGGCTTCCCACCGCCCGTCTTTACGTTTGAAGATGTTTTCACCTTTTCTTGCCATAATTTGTTACCTCCTGACTAAAATTTTGACTGTGAATTCTCAAGGCTTCTTGTGAATTCGGGCATCAATAATATAATCGGACAGGAAAAATTCACAATTTTTATACAAAACATCTGTTAGGTATTGACAAGTTTTGTGACACGATGTATCATTTTGAATAATATTATTAAAGTTTTCTTAGTTCTTAGAGCTGCCTACTCTGCGAAAAGGTAATGCATATAAAGCCCTTTGCATTTGCTCATGAGAGATTAAGAAGTAATAGAAGTGTAAAAAATTTTGTCGTTCTTATCCAGCTGACTGCCGGACAGGGCGGGCTTTATGTATGGGGCAGATCTAGGACGACTTTCTTGAACTTTTCGGTGTTTGCTGTTTGAGAACAGTCTGGAAAGGGTAGTTTCCATCTTCAGAGCTGCCACAACACGTTGTGGTAGTATATATATTTGATTTACATTTGAATCTCCTTATAGTTGTTTTTGGAGAACTGTGCATACAGTATCGCCAAATAATCTATAAGGAGGTCTTTTTATGTTCTAAGAAGACAAAAGTCAGGAGCTTTCCAAAATAAAAGTATAAAAAAGAACATATGGAGGAAAGGAGATGGCAACATGCAGTAAGATACTGGAAAAAGTATCAGGAGATTGGGAGCGATAAATATGCCAGGAATCTTGGCATAGATGGCTATCATCGTATGAAAGTTTATCTGGAACGTAGTGGATACCCCTATAGCGCTGCAACCATCCATAAACATAGGAAAATGAAGGTTGGGCTGTCTTCCCTTGTCTGCTCCAAGAAGCCTGGCACAATTTTTCTATAAAAAGCATATGTTAAAGCTATTTTTGGAAATTAATAAATTTAATTGTGAAAGGTGGACAGGATAAACATGTAAAGGACAGATGCATTAAAAGAGTTACAACTTGGCTCTGGGATAGCAGAATATGAGGATAATTTAATTGAGTATATTATTGATACGGTGTATGTTAATGATTTTGTAAATAACAAATATAATATTATTTTGGGAAAAAAGATCGAGAGAAAATGGCTGGTCAGCCTGCTGTAGGGTTTGACTTTGGAAAGATTCCCTTTTTGTAACATTTGTGGCTAAAAAAATCATGTATTATGATGCTATCCGTACCTCATACAGATTGGTACATTCATTTTTTAAGTTGTTAAAGTATATTTCTACTGGTGTATTGTCATATGGATACCCTGCTTTGCTCATGCCCTTTTGATTATGGACGATGTACATTGTCTGATAATTGGGACAGTAGGTATGGGCAAGAAAGGTAACCTATGCAGGAAAGGAAACACTTTCATTATATTAAAACAGAGAAAAAGAACAAAAAGCCGGGAACAAAAACTTATCATCCAATACGTATTTGAATTTTTTTTTGTCATTTTCTGCAAAAAAACGTCATTTTCTGTAGAACCTCTTGTTTTTATATATCATTTTGTGATAGTATAGAAAAAAATAGAATTAATTGGAAAAAGAAAAAAGGATAGATACCTATGGAGAAATACAAAAGAAGGATTTTCGCAGTAGTCATCATTGCTACATTATCTATGCTTTTGCAGCAGTCGGTACTGGCAGGGGAAGAAAGACTGCTGGGAAAAGAAGTGGTTTTTGTCCTGGATGCTAGCGGGAGTATGAAAACCAATGATTCAAAACGCCTTGCCATTGACGGCATCGCACAGTTGGTCTATACACTGCCGTCTGATTATAGTGTGGGAGCAGTGGTATATAATACGGATGTTGTCATGGAAACAAAACCAGTGGCAGATGAGCAACGCAAATCCCTGATAACAGAAACAAAAAAGATTACTTACACAGGCTACAGCAATGTAGGAGCTGGCATTTCCCGTGCAGTGGAAATGTTAAATGGGAGTAGTGCAAGGAATAAAACCATTGTTTTAATATCCGATGGTGAAATTCTGCTGGCAGATGAGAATTCTACGCAGCAGGCAGAACATCTTTACAGGGAGACAGTAAGGCAGGCAAAAGAAAATGGAATCACAATCCATGCAATTGGTCTGGGAGGGGAAATGGAGGACGAGAGGAATTCCATTTTTACAGCAGCGGAGCAGACAGGCGGAGGCATCTATTATACGTCTCAGGCAGAAGGTATTCAGAGTGCGGTGGATGACATTTTGACGAACCGGATGGGCATCCGGCAGATGACAGCTGCTATTGCAGACACAGATGGAAAAATAAAAACATTTTCTCTTGATATGCCATTTGCAAATGCCAGCAAGGTGCGCATTCTGCTAGCCGGAAATACCGTGATAGAGAACCTGAATACAAATTTTCAGGCAGAGAGTGCAGAGCAGATTAGTGGAGAACGATATGCCCTGACCACAATGACTTATCCGAAGGGTGGTCAGGTAGAAGTCAGCTTTTCGGGGGCTGCTGGGAGCAGAGTTTCTATTACCATGATTCCAGAATATCAGGTAAAACCAAAAGCGGAGATTACATATAGGGATACCATGCCAGAAAAAGAAAATGGGCTCCGCTATGAAAGGGAAGCCTCTGTCATATGCCGTTTTTATGACCTGAAAAATCAAAATATACAGCTTTGGACGGAAGGATATTTCCAGCATGGCAGAATGTCTGCCTTGATGAAAGATGCTGACTACGATGCAGCCCTTGAGCAGGGACAGTTTTTGATAAAAGCACAGGTAACGGAGCAGAAAACAGAAAACATTGTGTTTGATTATTCTTCTCTTCCTGTCAATGTAATTGATACGGAGATGCTGACCATTGAATTGGAGGAGCCGCCAGCATTATCGGTAGGAAAACTGGAACATCTTTATCTGCTAATCGGGCTTGTCATAGGGGCAGTATTGGTGTTTATCATCATAGGATGGGTTTGGAAACACCCAACTCCCCTGCAGCCGCCTCAGGATGAAAAGCCGGAACCTGGAAAATACAGCTATGTGGGGAAATTAAATATTTACATTACAAGAGCCCCCTCTGGCTATGATATACCGCCTTTATCTTATGATCTGTTTCGTCTGCCTTCCGGAAAAGTCATATCCTTGCGTGAAGTGCTGGAAAGTTGTGATATAAAAGAACATTTTGCAGGGGCAGAGCAGATTTACTTCAAATCTGATGCAGGAAGAAACATAATTCTGACGAATAATTCGGATTGTACGATTCTTAGAAGCCGGGAAATATTGATGAAGAAAAAAAGTTATCAGATTCCGGCGGGGACAAAGATGGATGTAGCATTTGAAGATGAAATCAGTGAACTTACAATACAATACAAAGATTTAAAGCCGTCTGAAATGTGGTAGGACTATAAGTTTTCAACTGATATTAAATGAATAAAAGGAGGATCAAAAAGAATGGAAATAATCTCCCAGACAAACAGAACACTTTTATTGGATGTGATTAATCCAGATAAGATGGATCTGCTTACCTTGGTTGGTGATGTAAAAGGAATTGACAGCTTAAATGATGACAAGATGCATGAGATCAATCAATATCTTTGCTGTTACAGTTATGAAGAGATGGAGCGCAAATTTGAGCCGACAGTCTGGTCGTTTTTTGATGCCAATTCCCAGACAGTAAAATATACACTGGAGCGGCCGGAACATATTCCTGAAAATATGCTGACAGCTATCCGGCTAAATGATTATGACAGTTTTTTCAAAACGATGCTGACAGTAATGGCTTCAAGGAAGGCACAAGGGGCACTGAATTCAGATTTTCACTTTGAAAGCCTGCTTGACATGATTTCCCCCAAAAAGGTGATGGAAGACATCAAGATGGTGCGGAAAGAGATTCAGTATAATTATAAAAAATATGCTGAACTGGAAGAGGGCGATCCGGAGAAGCTGGATGTAGGTGACAGACTGAATTTGTTATTGGAAGATGCCAGCAAAAACTATGCCAATGTGATGGCAATGCTGCCCCTTGCCATTGAAGATATCAAGACCCGCCTGATGTTAGGTGTTGGAGAGAAGGAGAATGTAGGAAAAGCCATTGCTCCCGGACTTCTTACAATGTCAGACAGCGGTGAATTAAAGATTTTGGAGGCTCCCAAAGAGGAAAGCACTAGTCTGGTGGCATTAGAGGATTCCATGAATACAGGACTGATGGAGGTTTTAAAAGAGGATTATCAGGAAATTAGTGAAAATCCCAGTGACTATGTGCAAAGCCTGGTAGTGCGTACCTTCTGTCCCCTTACGGCAGTTACACAGTCAGAGATTGATGTGGAGACAGAGGTAGCAAACTATAATTCTTATTTGGAATTTTACCGCACTTCCAAGGATAATTTTATCAAGGTAGTAAAACCGCTGGTGGAAAAGCTGCTGGGAATAAGAATGTTCTTTGATCAGTATAAGACAAAGACAAAGGGCATGGCACCTGCTCTGATGGTTGCTAATATTTCTCCGGAAATGATGGCCAAAAGTGCGAATCTGCCAAGGTTGATTACTTACTTAAATACAACAAACAGCAAAAATAACTTCAATGACACTATATGGTATGCCATTTATCCCAATGTATCCTGGTCACAAAATGTAACGAATAAGATACACAGGGAACGTTTTAAAGGAAATGTGAAGAAGGCAGGTGTGGATGTATATAGCATGGAGTCCTTAAGCACCCTTTTGGATGTTTTTAAGGATTACCGGGTAGAAACTTTCTTTTCCTTTGAAAACAGGGAGGAAACCACTTTTAATGCCTTAGCGGTAGAGGGTGTGGAAAAAGCAATGGAACGTTGTCAGACGCTGATTCGAAAGCCCTTTAGTGAGTTTGCCATACCAGTACTCCCTAATTTTACAGTGCTTCCGAAAAACAAATCCGGGGTTATTCTTGACAGCAAGATGAAAGTAAAGGGTCAGGATGTTGCCTTATCGGAAGAAAAAGAAGATATTATGCGTCTTTGGATTGAGGGTGTGTACATTAACGGGGCATACGTGGCCGCCGGATTCCGTGCAGCCTGCCAGTGTCCAGAATTTTTAAAGAATCACTTCAGCAGACATAAAATCAGAACGGATATGGAGCAGCCAGGGGTACGTTTTGACGTTGAAGCAGGCAATCATTCCTTGATGGCATATACGACTATGCCAAAGGAAATTACTGGATTTACAAATACTATTAAAAATCAGATTAATCAGAAGAATTTCGGATGGATTTTTGCATCAGAGAATGCATCCCTTGGTGGGGAAAATATCATAAACATTACCGTGTATAAGGCAAGAAACCTTCTGTATGATACGGAACACTCCACTTATGAGCCAGTTTATAAGACACAGATGACAACCTATGTGGAACGTATGCTTCGGTACATGACTGGCGATTTTAAGGAAGATAACATAAAGAACTTCTTTTCCAATAATCCGTCCAGCCAAAAGAGCAGATGGCTGGCAAAAAAAGATTGTATCAATGCCATTATAGCGGAAGGAGATACCTTAGACTATAGCATTGACGAACAAGATGGGATTTGCGAGTTGACCATATCTTTTCATGGCAGCCCGAGAAATCTGGAAGTACAGATTAACAGACTGTCTTCCAATATATAACACATAGAAAGAGAAAATAAAATGGAGGTAAAAGTATGGGATTTCGGTTAACGATTGACGGTTCAGGACCTGTGAATCTAAACGAAGAGTGCATTACAAACGTGGAATTTATTTCAGAGATTCCAGAGGATTCCAATGCACGTGCAACTGACAACGGCGCAGCGCTTAAGGTGTGGGGAAAAATGCTGTTCTCTCTTGGTGCTGAGGCACAGGACGGTACATTGAACCTTGCAAAGTGGAGTGTTGTACCAAGTGAAAATGCGGACTGCTATCGCAATATAAAGGTGGATGTAGTGGCAGCCGGACAAGTAGTAAGACAGTTCACCCTTCCAAATGCTTTTGTGATGGAATACAAGGAGGAACTGGATGATGAAACTGGTGTGGGAATCTTTTATTTGCATGTAAAACAAAAGAAGGATTTGACGAAACAGACAAGTATTGAAGGCGGTTTCGGACAATAAAGGAGGGTACAGATTATGTCATTAAGAGTTACAGTAAACGGGGCAGACAGTTTTGAAATTGCAAAAGACTGTGTGCAGAAAGTAAGTTTTAAAACAGATATTCCTCTGGATTCTAATGCAAGGACAAAGGATGTGGGAAGCACACTGGAAATATCAGGAAAGATTCTTGTGGCAACAGACGGCGATCCTTTTGACAGCACAAGGCAGCTGGCGCTTTGGTCTATGGTTCCGGCTGAAGATGCGGCAGCTTATCGCCAGGTAACGGTGGAAGTGCTGAGTGCAGGCATTGTGGAAAGAAAGTATTCGTTTCCTAGAGCGTTTGTAGTAGACTACAAGGAAAATTATGGGAACACAGACGGAATCGGACAGTTTACCATAAAAATCAAACAGAAAAAAGATAAACTGGATACCATTGCTGTAGAAGGTGGCTATATGAGTGCCTAAACGTAACGGATATCGCTTTTTAGAGGCATGTCTTAGGCTTAAGATATGCCTCTTTTAAATCAATTGGAAGTGGGCGTTTTATTTTTATCTGAAAGGCTTACTAGTGGTTCGGCAGGCTTTTCAGATAAAAATAAAGAAAGGTAGGGAAAAAATGGGGAAGCAGAACTGGTATGAGGTATTAGGAGTATCAAAACAGGCAACGGAGAAAGAAATTAAGGCTGCCTTTCGGAGGATATCAAAGGAAAACCATCCCGATGAGCATCCAGGAGATGCTATATGTGAGGAACGGTTCAAGGCAGCCAGTGTAGCCTACAGTATCCTTTCTGATAAAGAAAAACGGGCGGAATATGACCGTTCACAAAAGGGAATGGGAGAAGCAAAAGGCATGCCGTCCCAAAAAAGACAAGAAAATCCGGAACCTAAAATGTCAGAATTTGATTTTCATAATATGAATCAAAGTTTTGCAAATTTTTTTGGATTCCGTCCGGATACAAAGGAGGTTGTGGATGAATCGAAGATGAAACCAAACCATCAAAATCCTTTAGATAGCAGTGACTTATTTGAAAAATTTATGGGAATAAAGAGGAAAGTATGAAGAGGAAAATAAATCAGGTAATAGCTGTTCTCTGCTTCCTTATTGTAGCATTGGTGTGGTATAGGCAGGGAACAAGAGAAGGATGGCCGTGGATGGCTGTGGCAGGAATTGCAGGAATATGGCATTTAATTTGGAGTAGGGGAAGAGATAGGAAGGATGAGAAAGCGAAATTCCTGTCTTATGGGCAAGACTATGGACCCAGCGGGACACTGACAGAGTTAGTGCTGCTTGGCGAGGATGGGAGCCGTCTGACTGCATGGAATATTTACCAGAAGAATGGCATTGTTATTGGACGTGATGCAGGGGAAAACCAAGTTACGGTAAATCTTAATGAGACAACCTATGCCAGTATGATTGACGTGGAACATGCTGTCTTAAATTATTCTGGAAATGACTGGTATGTAGAGGATATTTCTGAAAAAAATGGTGTGAGTGTTCAGAAAGCAGATGGAAGAAAATATAAGCTATCCTATGGAAAGCCCTGTAAGCTGGAGCGAGGGGATATCATCTTTATTGCGATGACCAGATTGCAGATTATATAAGAAAATGGAGGAGAAACAATGGGAGAATCCAATTTAATTAGATGTCAGAATGGGCATATGTTCAGCAAAAAAAGGTATGGGACAGTCTGCCCGTACTGTAACGTGGAAACAGCCACACTGGAAAAGAAAGAGATGCAAAAATCAGAGTTGGATATAGAAGAGGCACTGTTCCAGGAAGAAATCAAACCAGTCTGTGGGTGGATTGTATGCATCTCTGGTCCCCGTCAGGGAAAAGACTATAAAGTAGTATCTGGCAAGAACTTTATAGGACGGGCAGATGATATGGATATCCAGATTTTAGGGGATAATGGAATTTCACGCCGAAATCACGCCATTATTGTATTTGATCCAAAGAAAAAGGAGACCGTTCTTCTTCCAGGGGACAGCAATGGTCTGGTATATTTGAATGAGAATGCAGTTTATACACCAGCCACCTTAAATCCTTATGACAAAATAGAACTAGGAAGTTCTGTTTTTGCCTTTGTTCCATTTTGCGGAGGGCATTTTATGTGGGGAGACAAAAACGAGTAGGCTTAAAGGAGAGTAGCGGATGGCAGATATATCCTATGTGGCAATCGGTATAATCATTTTGCTGATTGCAGTATTGGAAGCGGTAAAAATATTTTCCGATTTGGAAATGTACAGAAATAAACGTCATAAAAAAATAGAAATTGGAAGCAGCATGACAATTGGAGGGCGGGAAGTACAGGAGGATCAATTTGGCACCGCAGTTACCGCAGCGGGAACTATGGCAGTATTGGCAGATGGAGCAGGAAAAAGCTTTGGAGGACGGATTGCCAGCCGGATTACGGTAGATACCTGTCTAGATATTTTTGAGGATTATAATGCCTTTCATAATCCCCAATATTATTTCAAGAAAGCGTTCCACTGTGCCAATAAAGAGATACTAAAAGTGCTGCAGGATGAAACCTACGGCTCTGCTAGTGCTGGATGTGTATTGATACGAGAAGGATTTCTTTACTATGCTGTTGCCGGAAATGTTAGAATATGCGTTTATCGGGAGGGAAGCCTTGTTCCAGTGTCTGTTGGACATACAGTTGCAGTACTGGCAGAAGAGAAGTTCAGGGAAGGGAAAATATCCCGTCAGGATGCTCTTTCCTTGCTTGAAAACCAGAGACTGTACAATTATTTGGGAAAGGACGGTTTTCGGGATATTGAACTATTTGATGCACCTATCCGCCTGAAACAGGGAGATATTGTTTTGCTAATGAGCGATGGGATTTATGAATTACTGGGATTTAAAGAAATTGAAGACATACTTGCCGGAACAGGAAGCTGTCAGGAAAAGGCGTTCGCCATCATTGAACTGGTGAATCAAAATCCCACGGAAGGAAAAGATAATGCAAGCATTGTCCTGCTTGGATTAGGAAAAGGAGCCGGAGCAGCATGAGAAAACAGAATGCAGAATTTAAGACGGCCTTTACTTCGGAGGCAGAGTCGGACTTAAAAAATACAGACTATTTCGGATTTGTGGAGCTGGATGATTTCGCCTGTTATGTAATGGCTGATGGCATTGATGACCAGACAGATGCAATGAGTGCAAAATTAGCAGTTTCTGCTGTTGTCTCTGCATTTTCCGAAGGGCCTTCTATGAAGAAACGTACTCTTAATGTCTGCCTAAAGGCTGCAAACAAAGCACTGCTTCAGGCCAAAAGCAAAAGGAAGCTGAAGGCATCCGTTCTTATCGTACTTACTAATTATGTAAAACTGCGGTATGGGCAGGCAGGAAATATTCGTTTTCATCTATACCGGAATGGATTTTTAACCTGTCAGTCCATAGACCAGTCGCTTACAGCAGATTTGGTAAAAGAAGAGCGGGTGGAACAGGATAAGGTGTCCATCCATGAAGAAAGAAACAACCTGTATGCCTATCTTGGGCAGGATAAGGACTTCCATCCCTACATATCAAAGAAAATCAAACTGACAAATGCAGATGCCCTTGCACTTTATACAAGAGGTATTTGGGAACACATAGATGAGGGAGAGTTAAAGGATGCCTTTGCGGATGCCACCGATGACCCGGAAAAAACAGTAGCTGAAATAGAGGAGCTTCTGTTGTCAAGACAGCCGGAGAATCTCTCCAAATATACCTTTGCAGCTATATTTGTAAATAAAGTATTCACCGATCCAAACAGAAAGAGAAAAATAAGACGTGCGCTCATGACAGCCATCCCTATACTGATTCTGGCAATCACACTGACTATTCTTCTGGCCATACGTTACAACAAAAAACTGGAGGGGATCAGAAGGATGGAACAGTGGTATGAGGATACTATTGAATATATCCAAACAGATAATTATATCAGAGCAGAAGAGTGCTGCAGAGAGGCAGAAAAGGAAGCAGGGAAGTTAAAGAATGAAAAAATGCAGCAGGAACTGGATCGTCTCCTAAAGCTGATTGAGACAGTCCTTGAAGCAGATGAACTGCTGAATAATAAGGAATATGCAGAGGCGCAGAGGGCGTTTCAAAATGCAGCAAACCGTTCCCGGTATGTAGACAATCTTGGACTTGATTATATTAAGGACAGGCAGGTGCTGACGGCAAATTATCTGTCCGTGTATGACTTTATTAGTCTGGGGGATGCCCTTGCATTAAATCTTCAGTATGATAAGGCAGAGGAGATGTATCTAGAGGCAAAACTTCTGGCAGGGAAAATATACTTTGATGAAGGCAGAATGGCTGCCATAGATGCTCTTGACAGATTGTATGGAGCTCAGAAAGCAGAAAAAGCAGCCGCAGATGAAGAGATGCAAAAGCAAGTCACACAGGAGGCTTCTGCTGCAAATCATGTGGCTTTGGGGGATGAATCATTTGCACAAGGGGATTATGAAAGTGCAAAGGTATATTATGCTACAGCGTTGGAGAAATATCGAGAACTTGATGACAATATACAGAAGGAAACTGTGGAAGAGAAGCTAAAAAGCGTGAAAAATAAATTGGCCGCAAATGCAGAGAAAGAAAAAGAGGCAGAAGGTTATATGGCGAAGGCAGAAGAAGCGCTTGCGGCAGGTGATCTTGTTGCAGCAAAACTTTATTACCTTCTGGCAAAGGATATATATGCATCATTAAAAGAGGACGAAAAGGTGGCTGAGGTAGAGCGTAAGATAGAGGCACTGGATATCAGTCAGCCGGAAAAAGGAGAAAAAGAAGAGGAAAAAGAAAAAGAAGAGGGAGAAAAAGAAAATCAGGTACAACTCAATGTGATATTTGGAGAAGGAGCACCCGTATCAGGGAACGGGATTACTTCGAAGAATGAATTAACTGGAAAGATAGCAGAATAAACGACAGGAAATTATGGAAAGGAGGAAGGCGGGTTTGTATGATGCATCCAAATGAATTTGATATGAAGGAATATATAAGAAAAAGAATGCTTGAAATCACAGGCCTGGAAGATCGCACCGCCTACAAAGAGGTTGTCACAAATTTGCTGCTGGAACTGTATGAATATAATAAAACTTCTTATGAAAAATTAGAAGAGAGAATATTAAAGGAGTATAGTCCAAGTCAGAAAGAATTTGCCATCTATATTTCTCTAACAGATAGAGAGCATTATGATGCCACAGATACTTTTTTACATCCTATGAAAATATGTGATACAAAAAAGACAGAACTCTCTTTTTCAGATATAAGAAAAGCAATGGAAGAAAAAAAGGAGTTAAAGTTGTATACCTTTTATCTACAGGCCAGTGCATCCTCCATATACAGGTTAAAGCACAGCAACAGGACATTCCAGGGAAGCATAAAAACAAATAAGGGGGAATATCAGGCCGTCTTCCGGATAGAACAAAATACCGATTATATGGAGCTCATAAAGGAACTGTATGATATTTTCGTACTGAATTATCAGCCATGGTCTACGGTCTGTGAGGCTTACCTGACAAAAATGATGGATGTATATCTTTGTCAGGCAAAGATGCCTGGAAAGGGAGAAGAAATTACAGGGATTCAGGTTGATTTTGAAGAATATGCAAAGGATATCCAGTATGATATGATACCTCTCTGGAATCTGCTCCCTGTGACGGAAAAGACCAGTACCTATCCAAGTCCGGCAATAGACAGGGTAAATTATGAACACCAGATATTTTCCCACAGACTCATGGCAGGATGTGAATATTTAATACGGAATACGGAAACGGAGATTACAAATATCCGCAGACAGCAGGGTGATCTTTTCATTACCTGTCCTATGGAGATTCCCCATGAATGGAATCTTTACCAGGTGAACCGACCAAAGGGCGGGGAGAGCTATCCCTATCCGGTACTATCGAACCGATGCAAGGACAGCTTTGCTGGAAGTATTACGGATATGTTTCAGAGGAGCATAAAAACAAAGGGGGAGCTGGCTCGTATGATGGAATCTTTTGATTATCAGGAGTATGTAGTGTTTCAGGATATCTGTATACTGGATAAGGTACCAGCAGACTGTGCCATGTGCAGCTATAACATGGACGGCTTCATGCAGGATGAGCTGCGTGTAGGAAATGCAGAGCAGACGATGATGGCTATATTTACAGCAGTCTGTCCGGAAAATTATTTAAACGAGGACATTATGAGTTTTTTGGTGACACAGGTACAGAAGCTCTTTCCAGAATACCATTGTGTGGGACGGCTGGCAGATGAGGAGACTGCACGGTGAGAATAAAAAGGGAGGAAGAGAATGAACTTTTTATGGGATATGGCAGTCCGGGCAGGAGATCAGGGAAAACAGGAAGAGGAACTGTTTTTTATACAGGCAGAAGAATACAGCCCCTTTTTTGAACAGGCTTTTTCCTGTTTAAATGAAGGGAGAATAACTTCCAGTACAATTGAACTGAATCTCTTGTACCGATATGCAAATATTTTTCAAGAAATCCTTTCAAGAACCTTGGAGGAAGAAATGAAACAGGAAGGGAAGCAGATGCCAGAGTTCCAAAAGTATCTGACGGATGCAGTGCTGCATACATTATTGTATACCGACTTGAGGTATGGCATGACAAAACGGGAAATGTATATCCGAAAACTGCTGGAGGAGCTGAGAAGGGGCGTTTTCTGGACAAAAGCGGCAGAAAACTTTCTTTCGGTAGAAGGATCCGGACAGATACGGCTGGCAGCACTTGTGCTGACACAGATACAGACAGGTTCCTCTCTTGGTATTTTCAGACGCTCTTTGTTAGTGATTTTTCCAGAGGCCATACTGTATCAGATTAGAGAAAACAGGAAAAAACTTCTGGTTTACATAAAAGATAAAAAAACAGAAAAAAAAGAAAAAGCGGTCCGCTTTATACAGGATATATTTCTGCCTGTCAGCTATGAACTGCGGGTATTCTGGGAATATCCTGTTGGCATTATCGGTATCTCCGCTGCCATGAAGATTGACGAGACTGCACTATACTGAGGAGGAAATCCATGGATAAATACACCTATGTGCTGAAGCAGGATTCCATAAAAAAAGAAGAATACCGTTATTACGGAAAGGAAGAGCTGGAGCTGATGACAACCTTTCAGCTAAGGGACATCTGCTGGAGAGAAAAGATTATCAATGGGATACAATCCCCCCTTGACAAAGATGAGCTGATCCGTCAGATTCTCCGATTCCGTGGAAGAAAAGAGCATCTGTTTATTACAGGAAATGACCCAGATGGATTGAAACGTTTAGAAACCCTGCTTTCTTCTGCCCGCATTTATGAGCAGCCATGCCTGGTAAAGGGGTGTGCCAAAATCATAGCCTATGAGGGGATTGCTGTAGACTTTTTTGACGGCTTTACCATCGGCTGGCAGCCGGAAATTGTGGATACCAATGCGTTTTTGGTAAGTGGGGGACAGATTTGTGCCATCTTCCAGATCAGACAGTGGAAGGGAAAGACGGATCAGCTCTATCTAGTAAAACCGGCAGAGCTGCCATGCAGGGAATCTACAGTGAAAAGCTACCAGCTTTACTGCATGGATCGTACACAATCTGACTGGATGTACCGACTTTATCAAGAGGATCTTGGTACACTGCCGGAGCATCTTCGTTTCTACATGGTTCCGATCATGGACTTTCAGGTAAGGGAGCTTTTAGAGAGCAGCATGCCCCTGGCCATTGATTTTGGGACGACGAATACAACAGCTGGAACTTATTTAGATTCCAGCTACATCGACCGCCTGACAGGGGATCCAGTACAGGAGTCCTTAAAAGCCAATGATGTTAACTATGTCATGTACACGAAGGAGGATGGGGAGGAAACTCCTGTTTTTCCATCAGTTGTGGGAGTCAGGAACATAGAGGGGGAGAACATTGGGTATGTGTTTGGATATCAGGCAAACAGACTGTTTCATATGAGCTATATTGATGAAGGGTTCTGCGTTTTTTATGATATCAAGCGATGGATCAGCGATCCAGAGAAGGAAGAGGAACTGGTAGACCGAAATGGACACCGCCGTTTTGTGAAAAGAAAAGAGATTATCAGAATCTTTTTGAACTATGTGATTTCCTGTGCCACACAGCAGTTTAAGTGCAGATTTACCAGTCTGCACATCTCAGCTCCAGTCAAGCAGAAGCGGCTGTTTGTCCAGCTTTACAAGGAAATCTTTCCAGAGTATCGGATTGAGGAAGAAGATATGCTGGATGAAGGAGTGGCAGTGCTTTATAACTCAATATCAGAGATGATTGTACAGAACCGTTACCGTAATTTGGAACAGCAAAGGGCATTAATTATCGACTGTGGTGGAGGTACGACGGATTTATCCTCCTGTCGGTTTACCATTCAGAATCAGAGAGTTTCTTACCGCATCCAGATTGCAACGGCCTATGAGAACGGAAATACGGACTTTGGTGGAAATAACCTGACCTTCCGTATTATGGAATTTTTGAAAATAGCGCTGGCAGAGCAGCTTGGTACAGGAATAGAGATACACAACACGCCAGAAGATATTATAGAGTCCTTTGGAACAGATATTTTTCGGAGTGTAGATGAAGAAGGGAAGGATGCACTTTATCATCTTTTGGATGAGGAATACAAGAAGGCAGAAGCTGTTATTCCCACCCGGTTTAAAGATTATGAACATAGGAGCAATAGCGAGTATTTTGCGGTAAAAAATAATTTTTATTATCTCTTTGATCTAGCGGAGCAGGTAAAAAATACTCTTTACGGAAAAGGGGACACCTTAAGAATTGCAATATCCAGTATTGCAATCAAAGAGACGGCAACCCGTTGTCTTCTGGCAGACCGATTTAAACTTTCCTTATGGGATGGCGGACGGCTGGTGGTGCTCAAGGATATACCTACTGTCTATATCAGCATTCGGCAGTTAAATAAGCTGCTGCAGGGAGATATTTACAGCATTATAAGACAGTTTATAGAGCAGCCCTACGAAAATGGGGAGCTGCAGGAATATACTATCATGAGACTGACTGGACAGTCCTGTAAGATAGATCTGTTCCGGGAGGCATTAAAAGAATTTATACCAGGTAGAATCATAGAGTCTTCCCGCAGAAACAAGTCATTAACCGAGGGGTATGAACTAAAGCTGATGTGTTTAAACGGAGCAATAAAATATCTGAAGGACAAAAAGTATGGATATGCAGATATCAAAATCACCAATGAACATCCTGCCTTCCCATACCTTGTGACGGCAGTTACTCATACTGGAGTAGAGAAGACATTAATTCAGAGTCTGGATCGGACAAAGACATGGGGATATATCTCAAGGAATATGACAGACCTTACCTTGCAGTTTTACTTAAAGGATTTAAACCAGCACATTCGTCACAAATACAATTGCTCTTTCGATTCTGGACAGTTTGGGATTGTGGAGGCGGAGGACATTGTGGAGAAATACGGTGGAAGGATTGTTCAGGACGATGTGGATTCCATCGTAAATAAGGAGTTACGCGCTTTTGTGCTGGCAGATGAGGAGCGTTGGGGTTTTCTGGTTGTTCCGATTATGAGAAAAGAAGAGAAGCTGATGGCGGGACCAGAGCAGTTCTTCTTATTTGAAACCGAAAGCTGGCTTACAAATTTCTTTGATGGGACAAAATAGGGAGGTGGAAGTACATGCTGATACAGGCAGTTCCAATTTTTAAAGAAGGGGGTATCCTTCGACAGAGTATGTTACAGGCGCTTTCTGACCATGCATTTCTGGCAAACCAGCTTTTATATAAAGGCTACAGCAATGGCATTATTTCCGGATGTGAACTGACTACTACAGAGGATATCATATTGTTAAAGGAGGGCATTATTTTTTACGAAGGGCAGACATATCTGATTACGGAATCCATGGCAGTGGAATACAAGCCCACCAATACTACGATGGTAATGAAAATACACTTTTCTGATATTTTGAAAGACGCCAATTTCTACTACTGTGAGATGGATGTCTTTTTGACAGAAGAGACAGAGATTCAAAAAGGGGAACTGGAGTTATGCCGTTTTAAACTGCAGGACGGGGCGAGGCTTAGGTATGTGTATCAGGATTTTGAGGATCGGTGTACTGAGTTCGACACGTTGAATACCATCTATGCATCCTATGCGGCGAAGGGGGAAAGTACCCTTGCACCTGGAATACTCAGGGACTTTGCAAAGGAGATGCTGACATTGGAAGAGCTGTCAGATTTTGATACCTTTTTCTGTTTACAAATACTGGCACAGGAGAGAAACTTAAATAAAGAGGCTATTGTGACCTACCTGGAGAGAAGGAAAAAGGAAAAGCTGGCAGATACCTCAAACCTTTCCGTTTTTCAGGAGTTGGCACGGATAATCAGGGTGGAGAAAAATGGGGTACAGCCAGGGGATGGAAAGCCGGTAAAGAGGAAGTGGAGCATGCAGGTGGATTAAAGGATCTATGTTGGAAAGGAATCGTAATCTATGGAAAATGCAGATGAAAAAATATTGAGCCAGAGAGCAGCAATGGAAGAGTTTCAAAAGCAGCGTTTTGCGAAAGAAACAATAGAGGAAGAAAATAAACAGTCGATTTTTGATAGGAGAATAAATATCAATAAAATACCCGTTTCTTTTTCGGAACGTATTTTATTAGATGGTCAGATAGGTCTTTGGATGCCCGATGATTTTGAAGAACTGACACCAGAGGCAATAGGGGAAATTTATTTATTGGGGAACAAGCCGGAACTGGTGTTAGGTAATACATACTTAAATTTTTCCATCGGTTTTCATTATACAGATCACGAAGTGCCAGATGAATATATGGGAGAATTTGTAAAGTTGGCACAGATGATGCTGGAAAAGGCTGGTCCCAAAGTGAATATCTATGGGAAAAAAGTCAAGAAGTGTGGAAATCATACTGTATCCAGTATGGAGCTGGTCTCCCATACAATTACGGATGCCGTATATAATATTTTATTTTTCTCTTCTTTGAATGGGCGTATCCTGATTGGTTTTATTAATTTTAACTATAAATTTTTAAAGCGGTATAAAAGCATAGCGCAAGAGATTTTACAGTCTCTGCGGTTTATAGAGGAGGAATAGTATGGGAACGATCACATATGAAAATATTTCTGTCAGCGGTTTTCCGTTTTGGAAAATCATATCTATAACGATTGCTCATCAACCAAATGACCATGCCGTGGCTGAAGTCGAGGGAGAACTAGATGCAGAACAGGCACAGGATTGTGTGCAGAGGGTGGATGAAAAAACGGCAGTATCCATAACAACAACGGCAGAAGGACAGCCCGCCAATTTATTTTACGGATGTGTAAAAGGTTTGTCTATGGAGCAGGGAAATGCATACAGCCGGATACACCTACAGCTCATTTCAATGAGCAGGCTGTTGGATATAGAAAAGAAAAATAAAACATACCAGAATACGGCAAAGACCTACGGGCAGATTATGGAAAGCAATATATCAGACAAAGCAGACCTTCACATGATGGTATCAGACAAAGCAATTGGTTCTTTACTTATGCAGTATAACGAAACAGACTGGGAATTTGCGAAAAGGCTTGTTTCTTCCTTGGGAGCTCCGCTCATTACCAATCTGTCATCGCCGCGGCCACAGATATATGCAGGACTTCCGCCCTCTGGCAGAACCATCTCCGTGGAATCAGGATTTTTTACATATGGTAGCAGGACAGGAGGAAGTGGTGGAAATCCAGGAGCCATGGCACAAGATTTTGCAGGAGAAGAGGTACAGTCTTACTCATATGGTTATTTGGGAGACATGGTGGTCATGGAGGGCAAAACGAGCCGGATAAAAAGCGTACAGGCAGTCTTGAAAGATGGAATTATGCAGATAAGCTATGGCCTGATGCATTCCGGGGCAGCAGGAGGTGGTTCTGCCGGAATGACAGGGGGCAGTTCTGCCGGGGGAGGAGCAGGTGCCGGCAATGGACTGGCGGGAATTGCAGTTCCTCCTACACAAAATACACAGGCATCCGGCAAGATGATGAAAGGAAAGGTGCAGGCAGTAAAGGGAGATAAGGTTCAGGTGTTTCTTACATCAGTGGACAGTAGCTATGATTCCGGAGGAAATTGGTGGTTTCCATATTCCACAACGTATTCTTCCAGTGATGGAAGCGGGTGGTACTGTATGCCGGAGGTGGGAGATGAGGTCTTAGTATTTTTTCCTTCTGGAAAGGAAGGGGACGCATTTGCTGCCAGCTCAGTCTGCTCCTCCCCGCCATCCAATCCTCAGAATAAAAGCTGGAAGGCGCCAGGTGGAAAGGAAATCCTGTTGACAGATGAGGGGATGTATATCATCTCAAAGGAGGGAAAGCTGTATATCAACCTAACAGATGAGAAGGGCATAGAAATCCATTCGGATAAGGATATTAATATTTCATCTGAGGCAAAGGTTAAAATTACATCTGCAACAGAAATCAATATAGTCGCTAAGAATCAGGTTGTTGTAGGAACAGAAGGTGCCTACTTGGATTTGACGGAAGGTTGTGCCACCTTGGCGGCGGATCAGGTGTTAATCAATTAACAAAGAGAGGAACAGCCATGGCTGAAAATTATCTTAAAATGTTTGAACAGAAATTTTATCCCCCAGCTTTCTCACAAATGGCGAATGAGACGATTCAGGATTTTGAAGAGAATGTAGAGCATATTATAAAAGGAATGCAGAAGAAAGTGCAAAATTATCTGCTTCAGATTGTCGATTTACAGGAAAAAGGTTTTGCAGGCGCCGTTTCAGAGATGACATTATCCCTTCTGTACACATCGCTGGATACAGGAACTGTGTTTCAGCTTGACAGTTATGAGGGTATGGGACGGGTTTATTCTGAAAGTATTTGTACAAACCGGATTCCAGTTCCATGGCTGACGCAATATCTGGACAGTTTCATAAAAGATTTAGGAGAAATCGCTGCAAGAGAAGGAATACGGCAGTTTGTGCGTCCAGCAGAAATGGACGTACTGAAGCTGCGGGCAGCAAGAAGCCTTATGTATTATTTTGCAGGGCGGTTTAAATATTATATGAATGACATTCTGGATGCAAAAACACTGGCAAAAATAATAAAAGAAGATCGCTTTATTGTTGAGATGGGAGAGTATCAGGACTGGCAGAAGGCTGTTTTTGCTATTCTGCCAGAAGTGGATATCTTTAACTGTACAAAAGAGACCAATTTTCGATTCCGCAGGTTTGCAGCATATTACTATCAAAAGAAGAAATTTCAGAAACTGGATATACGGAATGCACGTTTTACTGATTGTGCCTTTAAGGAAGGGGAAATCAATGATTGTGTGATGAATGACTGTATTTTTGACGGTTGTATTTTTGAAAAGATGGTAATTTGCAAGACTAAATTGACAGGGTGCCTGTTCTTAGACTGCAAAATAAAGGAAGTGTATTTCCAAGAAGTGGATTTTTATATCCATGAAACAGAACAGACAGAAGAATATTACGAACCAGCAGAGTTTTACCGATGTGAGATGACGGACAGCAGAATGGAAAAATGCAATCTGTCTGTCTGTGAGGTAACAGAATGTGAAATACAAAATCTGGAGATCAGTCAGTCCAAAATAACAGACTCTGCATTTTTAGAGAACAATGGGGTTGTCTGGAAAGAAACACCGGAGGTGTAGGGAATGGAATACTTTGAATTATTTCAAAGCAGCAAGGTGGAAAATGCAATTGAGATTGTAGGATTGGATACAGGGGCATATTGCTATAGGATGGAAAAAAAAGACTTTGATGAGTTAGATAGATTAAAGGTGGCCTACTATAGTGGAAGAGAGTATGAGGAACTTTGTGATGTTTTAAAGGAACCTGCCTTTTTGGTCTCAGACAGGCTAAAACATATTCTGGAGGTGTATGACAGGAAAACTCAGTTTAAGGGAGTCCAGTTGTTTTCAACGGATGAGGGAGTAAAGGAGTATCCGCTTTACTGGGTGCCATTTTTTCAGGAAACAGACTGTCTGCATGAAAAGACACAAAAATATGAAAATGGATTTCTAAAAGAGCTGATTTTAGATAAAAAAAAGATTGAAGGGCTTTCTGTTTTTCGGATAGGAAATATTCTGGAATATAAAGTAATTGTTTCCCTGCCAGTTGCTGAAAGTATCCTGCGCCGTCGTTTCTATGGAGTGGAATTGCGAAAGTCAGAGGTGATTTAAATGGAAGGAGAAAAGAAAAAATATGTAGTATATGGGATGCGGGCGAAATGTAGCCAGGGTACTATGGAAAACTATATTAGTACAGATGTGGGACATGGCGTTGTTTATCAGGGACAGCCTCTTCTCAATGCCAATGATCATGTTAAGGGAGTGAATTTAACGCATTTTGGAGACTGCAATTCAAAAAAAGTATATGAAAAGGCAAAAAAGGAGATTGATGAAAAGCTGAAAGCAAAGGAGGGGGATGGATTTCTTGCAAAGGCGGGAAAATGGATTGCAAAAGAAGCGATGAAAGCATCCATTACGATGGAGGAATACCTGACTTTTAACAAATGTGAACTAAATACCCCCACGCCGTGGATTTTTATAAACGAGGAGCATATGATAGATGGTGCTCCTGCTCTAACGATAGAAAGCCGGTGTGCCTGTATGCTGGGCGGGATTATTACGATAGCAGTAGAGGAAAATGAGGAGGAAAATGTAGAACTGGAGCAGGTGGATGATAAAGTAGCGGAATATGAAGAGATGCTGATGGAAAAGTATTCAGAACATATTGCGGCTTTCATGAAACAGCAGAGTGGAGAAGAGCTCAATGAAGATGAGAAAAAGCTAATAAAGGAAATGATGGAGGTAGATATCACCAAGACCCTTCAGGAAATGGGGAATGAGATTAACGGAATGGCTGCTGTTCAAAATAATAAAAACCAATTTATCAATTTTATTAATTTGGTTAATACAGGTCAGCCATTGGATTTAAAAAATAGGCAGCAAGTGAATCCTAAAACTGGGCAAGAAATAAAAATTTGGCAATTACCTTGGGGAGACGGAAAAGGAGGCAATGTTGCTCAGGACTATGCAGGGAACTGGATATTTGGATACATGGGGGCGGAATATTTTACAACTCCAATAGATGATAAAATACTTAAATATGGAGCAGGAGCAGCGCAGTTTGTATCGGATATAAATAATGAAACGATAGAAATGACTCTAACAGAGAAAATTAACAAATATATAACAAGTTTGGGAGAGGGCAACTATGGGGATAATCCAGGCGATTCTGATAAGATTCAAGAGGGGATCGATGCATACAACAGGGCACAGGAGGAATAAATGGTGGTTTTGCACAATACTTATATTTGGAGTTGTATTAATGTCCTGTGGAAAGAAAGAGTCCGTGACAGAAGAAGCCAAGACAGAAGGTGAGATAGAAGAATTATTCAAAACCATAGATGAAGTTTTTAAGGATAATTATAATTCATATAGCGTAACAAGAAGTTTTTATATCAAAGAATTAGAACAGCAGGTAGAGGGATATTGGAATTATTATGAGAAGCATGAAGAAGCCAGACAGGAATTGGAAGAGATTATTATGGAGTGGGAGGCAGATTTCCTTACAGAGGGAACCTATGTCGTCGGGGAAGATATTCCGGAGGGTTATTATGTGTTTTGTAATCCTAAAGGACATTTTAATGATGACAATAATGCCTGGGATCCCATTCTATCGGAGACAGAGAAAGAAAACTGGCTTTCCCCGCATTTTTCTGTTTACAAATTTGAAGATGGAGAAAGATTTCGGGTGAAAGGAACTCCTAAATTTGCCTCTCTAGATCGATTTCCAGTATTCGAAGCTGCAGAGGATGAAAACTATTATGAAGGGTTCTACCGGATAGGAACAGACATACCAGAGGGAAAATATTTTATGCTTTCTATGGATATTGAAAATGGTACCTATGAATTTTGTACAAAACGTCAGTACACTTATGCTCATTCTCCGTGGGACAGATATATTGGAAGCAGATTTACTTACATTTGCCTGGAACAGGAGGATGAATATATTGATATGAGTAATTGTGTCCTTATTCCAATCAAACAAAAGCCAAAGATTATGCCAATATATCATGTAGATCTCAGCATCCCATATAAGAAGAAGACGTGGTTTGAGATATTTTTCTTACATCCGGAAGAAACTGGAATAAAAGGAAACAACTATGCACAGCCAGTCTATGCTGAGGGGGATTATATTATTGGGGAGGACATTCCTTTTGGGAGTTATAAGATAGAGGAGGAAGTGACAGAGGATGGAGGTGTTTCGTACCAAAAAGAAGGTCATCCTGAACTGATTCGTAAGAGAGACCTTGAGAAATCATGTGCCTGGTCAGGTGTCTGTATACTTAATGAAAATGAGGCACTGCAGTGCGGTTGGCAGTCTGTGAGAGTGCACAGCACATTAGTGGAGATAAAAGATGCAAAAGAAAATGCAGAATATAAAGACCTTACTAGGGAAAACAGCATACCTACAGTGACTTTTGAGGAAAGGGATAAGGGGTGTGTGGTAAGAGTGACGAGGGCGGTATTAGTGCCAGAAAGGTGACAAATTAAGACCGTTTACAAATCTACAGAACAATGAAACATACAATTTTTTCGATTTGGCAGCACCTTTGAAAAAGATTATGCAAGTTGGATATGGGAGAGAGGGTGGGAGTTATTACAGTGAGTTTTTCCCAATCGGGATCAATATCCTGGAAGGAAAATATCTAGTGCTAACTATAGATATAGAAACAGGAAAGTATTGGTTTGATACCAAAACGAAGCCATGGATCATCCCAAATGATACCTCTCATTGGAACGTCTCTATGAAGAGCCAGTTTTCTTATGTGGATCTCCAAATGGAGGATGAATATATTTGGATGTATGCTAATACCAATCAGCCAAAGCCCCAAAATCGTGCCAATAGAAAATATAAATATGATTTCTGGGGGAGAAGGAACATGGCTGGAGAGACCATACAGATAACTATAAACAGCCAGTTTATGCGAAAGGCGATGATTGGCAGGGATGAAGAAGTGATAGCGGATGGAAAACTGTGAGGATAAGCGGCAGGCTGGTGGAAATCATGAATGCGGAGAAAAATGCACAGTATTGGGAACTGGAAAAAAATATTTACTATTACATTTGGAGAAAAAGAGAGAGGGTGAGTGGTGAAAGCCACCAGAGTCATACTGGTGGAGAGGATTTTGTGGAACAGGAGGAGAAAAGCATATGGGGAAAAGTTATGGAATAAAAGTGGCAGAGGTTAGTGTGGTAATTCTTAGTCTGCTTGCCGCAGTATGGTTTTTTGGAAAGATAGACCCGGAAGTATTCATAAAAAAGCCGAAAACGGTAGTCGGTTTAAAAGAAACAGAAAAAAATCCGCAGGGGGAATATACAGGAAAGGAGGCAGGAGAGGATATTCCAAAGTTAACTGGAAGAGATGAATTTGAGGAAATGGTAATAGAACGGTATATAACAGTAGAGCCTAAGAGAGTAGTTGCAACAGGTATTTATGGGCGGAAACCTTGGATGGACCCATACAGCATGGCTGGAGTAAGAACTTCCAGTGGGCGTATGTTCAAGACAGGGAGAAAAGCACCAGAGATTACGGACAGTGCATTCATGGCATTGGATGGATACCAAGAATATTATCTGATTGAGCTGCAGGATGGTTCTTATATTCTGGCACAGTTTAGTCAGGCTTATAAAAGGGCGGTGGAAAAAGGAGAAAAGATACCGCTGTTGGTTGGTCAGAGGAAGACAAATTCAGACAGTGCAAGAGAGTATTTGAAAGAAATCAGTGAAAAATATAGGGCATCCACAACCTATACGTTGTATATGGTGGATGATGCGTGGGAGCAGGAGCACAGATTCGGGGTGTTTATCATAAAGGCAGGAATCGCAGGAGTGGTATTTTTGGTACTTTCGGTTGTAATATTGATGGCAGTAAATAAGGTAATTCGGAGAACATAAGAGTAGGATGGAGGAGTGAGAGATGGCAAAAGAGGAAAGTATGGAATTGGGGGGTCTTAT
>CANOLZ010000002.1 GCA_947567075.1 uncultured bacterium | reverse complement strand
GTACAGTATGAATTGATAAAAATGTGGAATCAAGGGGGAAGGGAGCTTTTTGTAATAGGAGATCCAGATCAGGCAATTTATGGATTTCGAGGAGCTGACGGAGGATGTTTTGAGAAGCTACAAGAGGATTTTGGGAATCTGACAAAGATCAGCCTTATACATAACTACCGATCTACCCCTCAAATTCTTTCAGCGGCTCTGCCTCTTATTTCAAATAATAAGGGAATAGAAAGAAGGATGGAGGCTGTTAGAAAAGAAGGACCTCTCCTTCGCCTTGTGGAAACAAAAAGCCCTCAGTCAGAAGCTGCCTTTGTAGCAGGAGAAATCAGCCGCCTCATTGGAGGGCTAGATATGATCGATGCACAAAATAAGGGAGGAGAGAGGGAAGCTTCTTCTCTCCCTGGTTTTTCTGACATTGGCATTCTTTATAGAACCCACAGGCAGACAGAAATATTGGAAAAGGCGTTAAAAAAAGAAGGGATACCTTATATTGTGACAGGCAGGGAAGATTTTTTGACAGAAAAAAATGTTAGGGGAAGCCTATGTTTTTTTCACTATTTACTAAAACCAGAGGAGGAGTTGCTTTTCCAAAGTGCAAAAAAGCTTTTATGGGATGGGGAGGAGAGGAAGCTATCCATAGAGGAAGCAGTGGAAAAATATAAGCTCCTTATAGGAAAAAAGAAGCTGCTCTCCCTTCTGGAGAGCTGGATGGAAGATATGGAAATGGATGATGAAGGAATGAAGAAATTTCTTTCTATGGCTCCTTTTTATAAAAAGATAGAAGAGTTTTTAAACAGCTTAAGCAGAGGGACAGAAGGGGAATTAAAAAGATGGGGAGGCAGAGGATACACAAGGGATGGGGTCAACTTAATGACTTTCCACGGAGCTAAGGGATTGGAATTTCGAATAGTTATACTTATTGGAGTAAATGAAGGAATTATTCCCCTTGTTCATGGAAGGGGAGAAGAAAACTTGGAAGAAGAGAGAAGACTTTTTTATGTAGGGTTAACTAGGGCAAAGGAGGAGCTCATTCTTGTCACATCAAAGGAACCTTCCCGCTTTTTAAAAGAAATACCAAAGGATTACATGGAAAAAAAGGGAAAGGGAGGGGAGAGAAGATGGATAGAAGGCAGACAGATTAGTCTATTTGATAAAAAATAGTTACTTTTCAGAAAATATAAATTATAGTATTATAAAAGAAGATAAAACAGCATGGAGGAGAGACAGATGACAAGAATTATTGACAAAGGAATAAAAAAGAAGATGCCAAGGGGGACAATGCTTTATGAAAAGGGACAGGAGGTAAAGGAAATACTCCTTTTACTTCAGGGAAAGATAAGAGGAGAAGACGGAAAGGAAAGAATAGAAATAAGCTCTGGCGGTATTCTTGGATTGATTGATGGTATTGGGAAAGAATACTTGTACCAATATAGTTTAGAAGCTGATAGTTTGGTTTTAGTCTTTCCCTATGCTGACTTTCACAATGAAGTGAGGGAATTAGTTTTAGTAGGTTTTAGCTTGGGAGTGGCCAATGAAATGCTCAATTGCATTATAGACCAGACAAGACATTTTTATGAGAAATATAAGGGATTAAAGCAGAAAGCTCAACAGCTTTACTCCATTGTAAAAGAAGATTATGCTCTGTGTGAGAAAGTAAGTAAAGGTTGTCTCATTCCTTTTGAAAAATCCCTCAAAATAGAAAATATGTTTCCCTTTGATGTAGAAGATACTCTTTTAAGGGAACATGACGATTACTTTGGAAATCTATCTACTATTCCTATGGAAATCAGGAACACATTTTTTATGGCAAACTCCTATATTACAATAAAACATATAGAAGATTTAGTGATGATTGCCAGCGAAGTGGAAGATTGCTATGAAGAGGCAAAAAAGTATCTTATAACACATGGGGAAAGAATTTTGGGAGAGGATAAGGAAAATCTTTTTTCACTATATACAAACTTAGTTTTGAATATAGGAAACAATTCAGGACATGTTCAGATTCTAAGAAAAAAAATAGACAAAATTGTCTCTTTAGCAGATAGTTATGAAGAAATAGAAAAGAACACAATAAAGAAATTGTGGGAACAATTCCAAGAAAGATTCCAGATGATGAGTGAAGTGGACAAAGAGATGGAGCTCCCAAAAGAAGGGAGATACAGTTCTGCTCAGATTGTGGAAGCAAAGAAAAATACTTCAGGAAGCTTAGTGGAGATTATTCAATATGCAGGAAGAAATGTGGAAGTTGCCAATGAATTTCGTCAGGCAGTGGAGGAATTTATAAACTTAGAAGATAAAAAGGCATCGACAGATAGGGCAAACGAACTTAGAAATACTATTGTGCAGCTCTACTATGTTTTTTATGAATCTATTTTTTTCCGTTATATGGAAGAAAAAGAGTCAACGAAAATTCCACCTTCTGTTTCTCTGTTTTTAGACTATAGTTTTATGGATCAAAGATTAATTACAGAAGAACAGCTTTTAGAGATTTATTATCTGAGGCAGGAAGAAATGGATGAGGAGGAGACTATTTACCCTGTCTACACAATGAAAGAATGGCTTATAGAAATTTATGAGGGCAGGCAAGAGCCTTCCAAAAATGAAATGGACTTAGACTATGCTGCATATTTAAGGGAAGAACAAAGATCTGGCTCAATTACAAAACAAGAGGAAGAAGAGCTGAAAAAAGATTTTAAGGGGAAAGTTCATTTTGAGCTAATGAATATGTTAAAAGTTGCTAATAAAGTGACCCAAGGCCAAGTTTTAACTTTTTGTCCAATTTTAAACACAGATCAGTCCCCAGAGCGAATGGATCAATTATTTTTATCCAAAGCAAAAATCTCCAGGATGCTAGACCAGTGCCGTAGCATTGACTACTCTTGCTTTTATCGCCCTATTTTATTTTGGGATACAGAACATGGAGTAGGCAAAGAGATTATTATGAAAGAGGTGCTTCCTATTACAATTCTACTTCCTAATATTGGAACAAAGGCCTTAATGTGGCAGGAAATATCAGGATTAAAAAAGGATACTCCGGCTCGATTTGCCTTTTCTTTATTTGAGAGGGAAGATTTAGAAAGGCTTGTAGTAAATGTAATAGGCCAGTTTCGCTGGGAGATATGTAGGACAATTCAAGGCGTTTTCTGGAATGATATAAGGGAGAGATCCTTGACTTCAGAATATTTTGATTTTGCCCAATTCTACAAAAAGAATAGAGATTTGACACCTTTGGCAAAGGATAAAATCAGGCAGTCTCTGGCAAAGGCAAGAAACAGTTTCAAGGGATTATTTGTTCAAGACTATGTGTCCTGGATTTTATATGAGTCTAAAGGTTCTTCCAAGTTAAATAAAATATGTAGGGAAATATTATTTCAATACTGTCCTTTTTCAAAGGATATAAGAGAAAAATTAAGACAGCATCCTGTTTTCCAGTCTCATATTGAGCGATTTGACAGAGTGCTGGAAGATAGCAAAAAGAAGGCAAACAATTTAGAGAGCCTTTTAATTCGAAATAAAGGAAAAGTAACAGAAGATTTGCAAAAGTACTTTGATTACCTAGAATTATAGTTGTAGGAAATAAGATAAAGGAGTAATGGCCAAGTGAATGGACAAAGGAAGGAAGAGGTTTTAAAACAGTACTTTGGATATGATTCTTTCAGGGAGGGACAGGAGAAGCTCATTGACAGCGCATTAAATGGAAGGGATGTATTAGGAATCATGCCTACAGGTGCAGGCAAGTCTTTATGCTTTCAAGTGCCTGCTCTTATGATGGAAGGCATCACCTTGGTCATATCTCCTTTAATTTCTTTGATGAAAGATCAAGTAGGTGCATTAAACCAGGCAGGAGTTCATGCAGCCTTTTTAAACAGCTCTTTAACAATGAACCAATATTATAAGGCTCTCTCTCTGGCATCCCAGAATCGATATAAGATTATATATGTGGCTCCAGAGCGTTTAATGACAGAGGAGTTTTTATCTTTTGCGTCCAAAGTAGACATATCCATCATAGCTGTAGATGAAGCCCATTGTGTTTCCCAGTGGGGACAGGATTTTCGACCAAGCTATTTGAAAATAGGAGAGTTTATAGATATTCTTCCTAAGAGGCCAGTTATCTGCGCCTATACAGCAACAGCTACAAAGGAAGTAAAGAAAGATATTATAGAACTTTTAATGTTAGAGGAACCTACTGTGGTGACAACAGGATTTGATAGGAAAAACCTCCACTTTGCAGTAAAAAAGCCTGAAAATAAATATAAAGAAGTAAGAGATTATATTTCAGCTCATAGAAAGGACAGCGGCATCATATACTGCCTGACTAGAAAATTAGTGGAAGAAGTCTATGAAAACTTAACAAAAGATGGGATAAAGGCTGCAAAATACCATGGTGGACTACTAGATAAAGAGCGACAGGATAATCAGGATAGCTTTATCTACGACAGAGCTTTAGTTATGGTGGCCACAAATGCATTTGGAATGGGCATTGATAAATCAAACGTTCGGTTTGTCATTCATTACAATATGCCTAGAAATATGGAGAATTACTATCAGGAAGCTGGGAGGGCAGGAAGAGATGGAGAAATGGCAGAGTGTATTCTCCTCTATGGGGGACAGGATGTTATTACCAATCAGTTTTTTATTGAGCATGAGTTTGAGGAAGACGAACTAACTCCAGATGTTCGTGCCCTAGTAAGAGAGAGAGATAGAGAAAAATTGAAAAAAATGACCTTTTACTGCTTTACCAACGAATGTCTGAGAGATTATATTCTCCGTTATTTTGGGGAATATTTGGGAAATTATTGCGGAAATTGCAGCAACTGTCTGACCCAGTTTGAAGAAGTAGATGTAACAAAGGAGGCGAGAACCCTCGTTGGATGCGTAAAAGAGGCAAGGGAGCGTTATGGAATGGGAGCTATTATAGATGCAGTCCATGGAGCATCCAATGCCAAAGTAAAACAATATCATTTAGATAAAAATCCATATTATAATCAACTGCCTGGAGTACCTGTGTATAAACTTCGCCAAATTCTTCATTACTTACTTTTGGAAGAATATCTTATGTTAACTAATGAGGAATATTCCATACTAAAACTAACAAAGAAATCAATGGAAGTTTTTCAAAACAACGCTTTTATTTCTATGAAAATGGCAAAGGAAAGAACAGTAGTACAAAAAATAGTAAGGGGAGAAAAGGAAGAAGACTTACGTTCAGAAGACGAAAGACTTTTTGCAGAACTTCGAGATCTGAGGATGGAGTTGGCCAGGGAAGCAAAGGTTCCTCCCTATATTATTTTTTCTGATAAGTCATTAAGGATGATGTGCCGCATCCGTCCTAAGTCAAAAGAGGAAATGCTTAGCATTTCTGGTGTGGGAGAGTATAAATACGAAAAGTATGGAGAAAAATTTCTTAATATAATAGGGAAATATTAACATGCAACATTTTCATATATAGGAGCAACAATGTTCTATAGAAATAAAGGTTAAAAGATTATATGATAAAATTATAAATAATGACTCTCAAAAGAAATGGAGGAGAAGAAAATGGCCATATTAGTGACAGGAGGAGCAGGTTATATAGGAAGCCATACTGTGGTGGAATTGCATAATTCAGGGTATGAGGTAGTTGTTGTAGATAATTTAAGTAATTCTAGTGAAAAAGCATTGGAGCGAATAGAAAAAATTACAGGAAAAAAAGTTCCTTTTTATAAGGCGGATATTTTGGATAGAAAGGCTATGGAAGAAATCTTTTCAAAGGAAAACATTGATTCCTGTATTCACTTTGCAGGTTTAAAAGCAGTAGGGGAATCCGTGCAAAAACCTTGGGAGTACTATGAAAATAACATAGGGGGAACCTTAGTTCTTGTAGATGTTATGAGAAAACATGGAGTGAAAAATATTATATTTTCTTCATCGGCAACTGTATACGGAAATCCAGCCTTTATCCCTATTACAGAAGATTGCCCGAAAGGAAAAATAACAAACCCTTATGGACATACAAAATCCATGTTAGAGCAGATTTTAACAGATATGCAAAAGGCGGATCCAGAGTGGAATGTCATTTTATTAAGGTATTTTAACCCTATTGGGGCCCACAAAAGCGGAACCATTGGTGAAAATCCCAATGGAATTCCTAATAATTTAATGCCTTACATTACCCAGGTAGCAGTAGGAAAGCTGCCTTGTTTGGGGGTATTTGGAAATGATTATGACACACCAGATGGGACAGGAGTGAGAGATTATATACATGTAGTTGACTTGGCCTTAGGCCATGTGAAAGCTTTGAAAAAAGTTGAGGAAAAGGCAGGTCTATGTATTTATAATTTAGGAACAGGGAATGGATACAGTGTCTTAGAAATTGTAAAAAATTTTGAAGAGGCTTCTGGAAAAAAAGTCCCCTATGAAATAAAGCCAAGAAGGGCAGGGGACATTGCCACTTGTTATGCTGACGCCACAAAGGCTAAGGAGGAATTGGGCTGGCAGGCTAAGAGGGGTATCAAGGAAATGTGCGAAGATTCTTGGAGATGGCAGTCTAATAACCCTAATGGTTATGAAGTTTCTTAAAAACAAAGATTACCTACGGACACTTTGAAAACCATACAATAAAAAGGACTTTTGGCAACTCTGCATTCTATGTTGCCAAAAGTCTTTTTTAATATAGAAGTTGTATAAAGTCATAGGTTTCTGCAATTTCTTTCATCTTTAACATTTGAGTATGATAATTTTCAGGGGTGAGCTGGTTTTCTCCTTTCAAAAAGCATTCATAAATATAATAGTTCACATCTTGGGAATAATGGGAATAGTCTTTATAATTATCAAGATCTGTAATTAAATCAAAAAGATTCTGAAAGTAAAAAACTTTCACATTCTCAAACTGCATCAAATTCCAGGCAACATAACCTTGGGCGCTGATCTCGGCGTTCGTATATCCCTGCCTGTTGGAGTCGTCCCAATAAAGAATACTGTAAGGGGGCATCCATATATAAAACTCCGTGTCAGGATTTTCCTTAATATAAGGAATTATAGTATTTAAGAAACTCTCAGCAGTAGGATAAAAGAAGTTATCAGGAACCATTTCCTGCACGGACTCCTCTGGAATACGGAAATAAGAATTTAAGGTTACCTCTTTGGAAAAAATAGATTTATGGTTCCATGCGTAAGCAACATCTTCAGGATTTTCGTGGCGTATATTATTAATAAGAAATTTTGGAATTTGTTTAACGAGCACATCTTTATTTAAAAGATAGGGCATAGACTCCCATAGTCCTCCATTTTCCAATGTTCCATATAAATAGGAAGGAATTTCAATAGCCGTGGAAGAGGCGGCATCAGTAAGGATAAAGTTATCCAGAGGGAAAAAAATCCGCTTAATTTTTTGATGAGAGAAAATCTCATCAAATAAAATTTTATAATTAATAAGCTGCCCTCCCTGAAAGGTAAGTTTAACAGATTTGCCCCCAAATCCTTTGTCAAACCAAGATGATTTGAAATTTTCAGCCATAGAAGAACCTGCAATGACATTATCATATTTTAAATTTCTGGCAACTCCTACATTTTGATAGTATTCATTAGTTTCAGCAACTTTCAGACCGCCAAAGGGGGGATGAAAATGGACAAAGGGATCTACAACATACACGGAGAGTCCAGCTAGAAAAAGAAAAACAATGGTACATACAATAACCAAGATAGAAAATCTTTTATGTGTCATGGCAATATCCTCTTTTCTAAAAATTAACATATAAAAAGGAGCTGACTCCAGACATGGACAAGATGGACCAAGTCAGCAAAAAAATAGTTAGGAATAATGTCTTTTTTGTTGGTTTAAATTCCAGAAGTCGTTCATTTGTGTTTTTCATTTTAACAACAGCAAAAATGCCAAAGGCAAAGAAAAAAATGAGCATAACAATTTCTATATAGTAAATATGAGTTGTGTTGGAGGTAATAAGTTCCATAATAGTTATGACAATATCCATTTCTGGGGTAATAAAATCATAGAGCATATTAATATTAGGCAATGTGAACTTCCAAGACAAAATGGAACGGATAAATTGATTTCCAATAAAAATGGAGTCCGCACGGAAATATATCCAAGCAACATTTACAAATAAAAAGGTAAAAATCCATTTTAAAAAATCAGGCACTTTATTCACCTTGCCCTTGAGTATTCTAGATAAAACCATTCCTATGCCATGGATGGATCCCCAAAGAAGGAAGGTCCAGTTGGCTCCATGCCATAATCCGCTAATGAGGAAAATAATCATAATATTTATATAGGTAAAAACACTGCCTTTTCGACTGCCTCCCAGAGGAAAATAAAGATATTGGCGAAAAAAACGGGTCAAAGTCATATGCCATTTATCCCAAAATTCCTTCACAGACTTAGAACGGTAAGGTGAGAAAAAATTCATGGGAAGGTCAATATTCAGCATAAGGCAAATACCAGCAGCCATATCACAGTAACCGCTAAAATCAAAGTAAATCTGTAAAGTGTAGGCAACCATAGTGATGATGCCGTTGGTAGAACCCATCACAGGAATGTTGTTAAACCCCCAATTCACTACACGACCATAGACATCAGCCAACAGAACTTTCTTTGCCATGCCAAAAGAAAAGGCCAAGAGTCCTTTAGAAAAGTTTTCAAAAGAAAAGGACTTTTTGGATTCATCTTGAAATTGGGGAATTAATTCATGGTGGAGGGCAATGGGACCAGAGCTTAATTTTGGAAAAAAAACAATATATAAACTATAGTCAAGCAATGTATAAGTCCATTGTTTTCCTTTAAATGTATCCACAAGAAAGGCAATGTGCTGAAAAGTAAAGTAACTAATGCCCAAAGGGAGAGCCACCTGAAGGAAAAAATAATTTGTTTTAAAAAACTGATTTATGTTAAACAAAAAAAATCCCCAATATTTATAATAGAATAGCAGGCCAAGATGAAAAAAAATGCCACCTATAAGGAGAATACGGCGTAATGGAAGAGAAGATGCTTTTCTCATCCACAAGGCCAAAAAATAACTGATTCCTATGCTGAAAAGAATTAAAGGAATAAAAGTAATGCTTACATAGCCAAAAAACCAAAGGGACATGGCAAAGAGAAAAAACTTGCCAATCTCATAATGTCTGCGGTTGTTTAAAAAAAAGTAGCCTGCAATTCCAAGAGGTAAAAATATAAATAAAAAAATAAAAGAATAAAATACCATAAAATCACAGCGCCTTCCTTAGTGTACTTTCAGAGCAGCCTCAATAAAGCCCCTAAAAAGTGGATGGGGACGGTTAGGCCTTGATTTAAGCTCTGGGTGGGCCTGGGTAGCAATGAAAAATGGGTGTTCTGGAATTTCACACATTTCCACAATTCTTCCATCAGGAGAAAAGCCAGAGAGAAGCATTCCCTTTTCCGTTAGCACATGACGAAAATCATTATTTACTTCATATCGATGCCGATGCCTTTCGTGGATAACTTCTGTTCCATAGAGGGCAAAAGCTTTGGAGCTTTTATCTAAGGTGCAGGGATAAGCTCCAAGGCGTAAAGTTCCCCCAATATCTTCCACGTCATTTTGGTCAGGCATGAGGGCAATGACTGGATGGGTAGTATTGGGATTTAATTCCACACTATGGGCATCATGGTAACCAATAACATTTCTTGCAAACTCTACAATAGAAAGCTGCATTCCCAGACAAAGGCCTAGGAAAGGAATATGATTCGTTCTTGCATAGGTGATGGCATGGATCTTACCTTCAATACCCCTAGAGCCAAACCCGCCAGGAACAAGTATTCCGTCAGTATCTTTAAAAATTTCTGCCATATTTTCCAGAGTAACTTCTTCCGAATTAATCCATTGAATAAAAACTGTGGCTTTATTGGAAATACCCCCATGTTTTAACGCCTCGGCCACACTAATATACGCATCATGAAGCTGAATATACTTTCCTACAAGGGCAATGTTTACTTCCCTTGTAGGAGAACGGAGGGAATCCACCATACTTGTCCAGTCTCCAAGATCTGGCTCAGGGCAGTCCAAATGAAGACATTCACATGTAACCTGTGCCAACTGTTCTTTTTCCATGGCAAGAGGGGCCTCATATAAATATTCCACATCTAAGTTTTGAAGGACGTGATTACTGGGAACATTACAAAATAAAGCGATTTTGTCTTTCATCTGTTGATCGAGAGGATATTCACTGCGACAGACAATGAGATCTGGCTGTATTCCCATTCCCTGAAGTTCTTTCACACTGGCTTGGGTAGGTTTTGTCTTCATCTCCTGGGAGGCTCTAAGATATGGAATGAGGGTAACATGGATTAAAATGGCATTATCTCTTCCAATATCATGCTGAAATTGGCGTATAGATTCTAAAAAGGGCTGACTTTCTATATCTCCCACTGTGCCTCCAACTTCAATAATAGCAATACGCATCTCTTCATCTGTAAAATTTCGATAAAAACGACTTTTTATTTCATTGGTAATATGGGGTATAACCTGAACGGTACCTCCCCCAAAATCACCTCGGCGTTCTTTCTGGAGAACAGACCAATAAATTTTTCCAGTCGTGACATTGGAGTGCTTATCTAAGCTTTCATCGATAAACCGCTCATAGTGGCCTAGATCTAAGTCTGTCTCAGCCCCGTCATCTGTGACAAAGACTTCACCGTGCTGTATGGGATTCATTGTTCCTGGATCAATGTTAATATAGGGATCAAATTTCTGCATGGTAACTTTGTAGCCCCTTGCTTTTAATAAACGTCCTAACGATGCTGCTGTAATTCCTTTTCCAAGGCCGGAAACAACGCCTCCTGTAACAAATACGTATTTTACTGGCATGAATGGATACCCTCCTGCGTTCTAGTTCAATTACTAATCTTAATGCAATACTATTTATTATACAACGAGAAAAGTTTAAAATCCACTAAGAAAGATAAGTTTAGAAAACCTTTATATTTTTGTCTAAGAATTCACAAAGTACGTATTGATTTATAAGGAAAGTATAACTATAATAAATAAGGAAAGAACGAAAATTTAAGAAAAGGAGTCAGGAAATACCTGCAAAGGGATAAGTATAGAGAATGGAGAATAACAACCAAGAGAATAATCACAACAAACAAAATAATAACCAATCACCAAAAAATAAGCAGACACTGCTCATTCTGCTTATTTCAACATTTATTACTCTTTTATGTATAAGCTATATGGAAAAGAGTCTCACAGGAGCTACTAATAAGGAAATTAGTTATAATGAATTTTTAGACATGATAGAGGGAGGAAAGGTAGAACGGGTCGTAGTGGAAAGCGATAGAATTTCCATTTATCCAAAGAAGTCTGGGGAGAATGACTTTGTAACTCAGTATTATACAGGAAGAATTACTGATTTAACTTTAGTGGACAGATTGGAGAAGGCAGGAGTGAAATATGAAGCTGAGGTTCCTGATCGATCAGGATATTTCATGCAGATTATTTTATCTTATGTATTACCCGTTGTCCTTATTTGGACTCTCCTGGCCTTTCTTATGAGAAAAATGTCCAAAGGCGGGGGAATGATGGGAGTTGCAAAGAGCAATGCCAAAGTTTATGTAGAGAAGGAAACAGGAGTAACCTTCCAAAATGTGGCAGGGCAAGATGAGGCAAAGGAATCTTTGCAGGAAGTGGTAGACTTCCTCCACAATCCAGGGAAGTATGCAAAAATTGGAGCAAAGCTTCCTAAGGGTGCCTTACTTGTAGGTCCTCCTGGAACTGGAAAAACCTTGTTGGCTAAGGCGGTGGCAGGGGAGGCTAAGGTACCTTTCTTTTCCCTTGCAGGCTCTGATTTTGTGGAAATGTTTGTAGGCGTTGGGGCTTCCAGAGTGAGGGATCTCTTTAAGGAAGCTCAGAAAAATGCACCATGTATTATATTCATTGATGAGATAGACGCCATAGGAAAAAGCAGGGATTCCAGATATGGGGGAGGCAATGATGAGAGGGAACAGACATTGAACCAGCTTTTAGCTGAAATGGATGGATTTGATACATCCAAGGGCTTACTAATTTTAGCTGCCACTAACCGCCCAGAGATTTTAGATAAGGCTTTGCTAAGACCAGGGCGTTTTGACAGGAGAATTATTGTAGATAAGCCAGATCTAAAGGGAAGGATAGAAACCTTAAAAGTTCACTCCAAAGAAGTGCGAATGGATGAATCCGTGGATTTGGAGGCAATAGCCCTTGCCACTTCTGGAGCCGTTGGATCGGACTTAGCCAATATGATTAATGAGGCTGCCATAAATGCAGTAAAGCAGGGAAGACAGTTGGTAAGCCAGGCAGATTTGTTTGAAGCAGTGGAAGTAGTCCTCGTTGGGAAAGAGAAAAAAGACCGAATTATGAGCAAAGAGGAGAGGAGAATTGTCTCTTACCATGAAGTAGGCCACGCTTTAGTGAGTGCATTGCAAAAGGATGCAGAGCCAGTACAAAAGATTACCATAGTGCCTAGGACAATGGGCGCTTTAGGATATGTCATGCAAGTGCCAGAAGAAGAAAAGTATTTAAATACAGAGGCAGAACTTAGAGCAATGTTAGTAGGTGCCCTGGCCGGAAGGGCAGCAGAGGAAATCATGTTTGATACTGTGACGACAGGGGCTGCCAATGATATTGAAAAGGCTACAGCTATTGCCCGCTCAATGGTTACCCAGTATGGTATGAGTAAGAAGTTTGGTCTAGTAGGATTGGAGTCTGTAGAAAACAAATATTTAGATGGCCGGAGAGTTTTAAACTGTAGTGATGTGACAGCAGCAGATATCGACGCAGAAGTAATGAAAATTATAAAAGAAAGCTATGAGGAGGCAAAGAGGCTTCTGGAAGAAAATAGGGATGTAATGGATGAAATAGCTGCCTACCTTATTGAAAAAGAAACAATTACAGGAAAAGAGTTTATGAGAATTTTCCGAGAAGTAAAAGGAATTCCTGAGACAAAAGAAAACAATTTAGAAGAAAAAGGCGAGAAAGAAGAAACAGAAATGGAGCAAATCCACGAGAAAGAAACAAAGGAAGAAAATAATTAAGAAGTGGGGGAAAGAAGTTTTAGCAAAGATCATTCTTTGCCAGAAACTTCTTTTTTTCCGTAGCCAATATGACAAAATAGGAAGGTCATGAGGGGACAAAGGAATGGGTAGAAAAATTGGGTGGATTGTTCTGTTGCTATGTGTATTGTCGGGATGTAATAATGAAAAAAAGGTAGAGAAGGAAGAGACGTCAGAAAAGGTTGTCATTGGAGTATCTTTGCCCGATGAGGGGATCCCAAGACAGAAAGAGGCAGGAGAAAGAATAAGAGAATGCCTACAGGATATGGGATATGAGGTAGAACTACAGTTTGCTGAGAATAAAAAGGAGAGACAGAAAGAACAGATAGAAAATATGATAGGAGGGGGCTGCCGTCTTCTTATTGTCCTTGCTGAAGATGATGTGGGAATTCGGGCAGCTCTTCTCCAAGCAAAGGGAGAGGGTATTCCTGTTATTGCTTATGAAAGTTCCACCCTTGGGGATGAAGTTATTGATTATAGGATAGGATTTGAAGATGGAAATGTCGGAAGACAGCAGGGAAAATATTTAATAGAGATGCTGGGATTGGAGGAAGGAGAGGGTACCTATTATATAGAATTATTTGTAGGTGATGTGGACAAGGAGAAAGGGCAGATATTTTATGAAGGCATTATGGAGATACTTTCTCCTTACATAGAGAGGGGAAACCTGATGATTGGTTCTGGTCAGAGGGAACAGGAACAAGTATGGATTGAAAATGGAGATGGACAGCAGGCAAAGTATCGAATGAAAAATATTATTGCTTCTTATTATGCAGGGGAAATGGATTTAGATGCAGTGATTTGTGCAACAGACTCTTTAGCTTTTGGAGTGGTCCAAGGACTGGACAGCTCTTATGGAGGAGCCTGGCCTATTGTAACAGGGCAGGGATGTGACAAGGAAAATGAAGAAATTTTAAAAAATGGAAAACAGACCATGTCTTTGTATAAAGACAGCCTAGGGCTTATACAAGAAACAGGAGAGCTAGTAGAAGCCATTTTATATGGAAAGGAAATAGAAGAACCGTATTCAGGCGATTTTACTATTATAACAGGAGAAAATTATAAAGAGATTGTGAGATGAGAAAATGGACATAGAAGAGGAATTAAAAAAACTTCCAAAGAAACCGGGCGTATATTTGATGCACGATGAAAACGACACCATCTTGTATGTAGGAAAGGCAGTCAGTTTAAGAAACCGAGTGCGATCTTATTTTCGAGGCCATATAAACCGAGGGCCGAAAATTGATCAAATGGTTAAAAAAATTCATTCTTTTGAGTACATTGTAACAGATTCTGAGCTGGAAGCTCTCGTACTGGAAAACAACTTAATTAAGGAACATAAGCCAAAGTACAATACAATGTTAAAGGATGATAAAACCTATCCTTATATTAAAGTAACCTTAGGGGAAGAATATCCCAGAATTCTGTTTAGCAGGATGATGAAAAAGGATAAGTCAAAATATTTTGGGCCTTATACAAGTGCGGCTGCTGTAAAAGATACAATTGTATTAATGAGAAAGCTGTATAAGATACGCACATGTAATAGAAATCTTCCAAGAGACATTGGAAAGGAACGGCCTTGTTTAAATTATCATATACACCAGTGCAAGGCTCCATGCCAAGGCTACCAGTCAAAAGAGGAATACAGTCAATGTGTGGATATGGTTTTGGAATTTCTCAATGGGAATTACAAAGGGCTCATAGGGCAACTAGAGGAGAAGATGGAAAAGGCTTCCGAAGATTTAAAGTTTGAGGAAGCCATAGAATATAGAGATTTGTTAAATAGTGTTAGATCAATCGCTCAAAAACAGAAAATTACAGAAAGTGATGGAGAGGACAAAGATATTATTGGTATGGCTGTAGAAGAAGAGGATTGTGTTATCCAAGTTTTCTTTGTAAGAGGAGGAAGACTTATAGGGAGAGAGCATTTTTATATGGCCCATACAGAAGGAGTAGAAAGAAAAATAATTATACAAAACTTCATTGAACAATTTTATGGGGGAACGCCTTTTATTCCGAAAGAGCTCATGCTCCAGGAAGAAATTGAGGGTGGGGAGCTCATTGAGCAATGGTTAACGGATAAGAGAGGAAGCAGAGTTTATATAAGGGTACCTAAAAAGGGAAAGAAAGAAAAATTGGTGGAGCTGGCCATTAGAAATGCGGCAATGATTTTAAGCCAGGATAAGGAACGGTTAAAGAGGGAGGAAAGCAGGACGACAGGAGCTTTAAAGGAAATAGAGAGGTTACTTGGCTTAACTAGTTTAAACAGAATTGAGGCATATGATATTTCCAATATTAATGGATTTGAGTCTGTAGGTTCTATGATTGTTTATGAAAGGGGAAGGCCTAAAAGAAATGATTACAGAAAATTTAAAATACGTTCTGTGGAAGGACCCAATGATTATGCCAGTATGAAGGAAGTGTTGAACCGACGTTTTGTCCATGGAATAAAGGAGAAGAGGGAGATGGAAGAAAAAAGCATGGATAAACAATTGGGAAGCTTTACAAAATTTCCAGATTTGATTATGATGGATGGAGGAAAGGGACAAGTGAAGGTTGCCATAGATGTATTAGGAGAACTGGGAATCCACATCCCTGTGTGCGGCATGGTAAAGGATGAACATCACAGAACAAGGGGCTTGTATTACGAAAAGGAAGAATTTTTCATGGACAAGGGGAGTGAAGGATTTAAGCTGATTACAAGAATTCAGGATGAAGCCCACAGATTTGCAGTGGAATATCATAGAATGTTAAGAAGTAAGGGGCAGGTACGCTCAGTGTTAGATGACATTCCAGGAATCGGTCCTGTTAGAAGAAGAGCCTTGATGAAGGAGTTTCAGTCTTTTGATGAAATAAAGGCTGCCTCTGTAGAAGAACTCCAAAGGGCAGCAGGTATGAATGAGAGGGCAGCAAAAAGCGTATACGACTTCTTTCACAAAAATTCAGGGCAGCCAGTTGAAGATTAGTCCTATAGTATGGTAAAATAAAAAAATAAGGGAGGAATGGCATATGGGTGCAGTTGCGCTTACAGATGTAGTGGATAAACTAAAATTAAAAAATTTAACTCCAGACATCAATATAGAAAATATTAAAATTACACAGCCAGATATAAATAGACCAGCATTACAGCTGGCAGGATTTGTGGAACATTTTGAAGTCACAAGAGTGCAGGTAATCGGATTTGTAGAATATACGTATATGAATTCCTTAAGTGAAGAGAGAAAAGTAGAGATTTATAGTCAGCTAATAGAAAAACAGATACCTTGTTTTGTATTCTGCAGAGATTTAGAACCAGATCCATTATTTATAAAATACAGTGAACAAAACTGTGTGCCAATTTTTACAACAGCGAAATCTACATCATCGTTCATGGCAGAGATTATACGCTGGCTGAATGTTAAGCTGGCGCCATGTATTTCCATTCATGGAGTTTTAGTAGACTGCTTTGGAGAAGGAGTTCTAATTATTGGTGAAAGTGGAATAGGAAAAAGTGAAGCGGCCTTGGAACTTATAAGGAGGGGACATCGTTTAGTGACAGACGATGTTGTGGAAATTAGAAAGGTGAGTGATGACACTTTGGTTGGCTCTGCCCCAGGTATTACGAAACATTTCATCGAATTAAGAGGAATTGGCATAGTAGATGTCAAAACTTTGTTTGGGGCTTCCAGCGTAAAAGATACCCAGAACATTGACTTAGTTATTCGGCTGGAAGATTGGAACAAGGACAAAGATTATGACAGGTTGGGACTGGAAGAAGAGTATACAGAATATTTAGGGAATAAAATAGTATGCCATACAATACCAATCCGTCCAGGAAGAAATTTAGCAGTTATTTGTGAATCTGCAGCGGTAAATCATCGTCAGAAGAAGATGGGGTATAATGCAGCAAAAGAATTGTATAATCGAGTTCAGAATTCTTTGACACAGAAAAGAGAGGAATAGAATGGGACAGTTTTGTTTTGGAGTGGATGTAGGGGGAACCTCGATAAAGCTGGGATTATTTAACAATAATGGAAATATAATAGATAAATGGGAGATTCCCACAAGAACCATAGATCAGGGATGTCATATATTGTCTGACATTAGAAAATCAGTAGAGAGAAAAATAGAAGAGAGAGAGTTACTAATGGGGGACTGTGTAGGGGTAGGAGTAGGAGTTCCTGGACCAGTGGGACAAGATGGAACAGTTTATACAGCCGTTAATTTAGGCTGGGGAAAAATAAACGTCAATAAGGAATTGGGGACTTCATTAGGATTGCCAGTGAAAACAGCAAACGATGCCAATGTGGCAGCTTTAGGAGAAATGTGGCAGGGAGGCGCTAAGGGACATCGCAATATTGTTCTGGCCACATTGGGAACAGGAGTAGGGGGAGGAATTATTATTGATGGAAAGATTGTGTCTGGGAGCAGGGGGGCTGGAGGAGAAATCGGACACATGCATGTAAAGGACGAAGAAAAAATCCCCTGTAACTGTGGAAACAAAGGATGTTTAGAACAATATGCTTCTGCAACAGGAATTGTAAGGCTAGCCAAGGAAATGCTTGAACAGTCAAAGGAAAATTCTGTCCTGGCAGGAAGAAAAATAAGTGCAAAAACAGTATTTGATGGAGTAAAACAAAAGGATACCCTTGCTATCATGGTTGTAGAGAAGTTTGGAGAATATTTAGGCAAAGCTTTAGCCCAGATTGCATCTGTCTGTGATCCTGAAATTTTTGTTTTAGGAGGAGGAGTTTCCAAAGCAGGAAATATTTTGATAGAGTATGTTTCTAAATATTATAAAAAATATGCATTTGATACATGTAGAAACGCTGAGTTTGCCTTGGCAAAGCTGGAAAATGATGCGGGTATTTATGGTTCTGCCAAATTGGTATTAGAATAATATATAATACAAATACTATCTGAGGAGCAGTGAAAATGAATCAAGTTTTTTATAATGAGGTTTGCGACTTGATACAAAAAGAGAACATATTGTTAAAGGAACCAATGAAAAGGCATACCACATTCCGAATTGGCGGAGAAGCAGATTTTTATTTGAAACCAAAGGGAATGGAGGAGATGGCAAAGCTAATAAAATATTGCAATTCCATGAATATGGAATATTGTATTATTGGAAATGGAAGCAATCTTTTAGTTGGGGATTTAGGATACAGGGGTGCCGTCATTCAGGTTTTTGACAATGAAAATCATTTAAGAATAGAAGGAAAGAAAATTATAGCAGGAGCAGGAGCGCTGCTGTCACAGATAGCGAATTTTGCATTGGAAAACGAATTGACAGGGATGGAATTTGCAGCTGGTATTCCAGGAACCATTGGAGGAGCTGCTGTCATGAATGCAGGGGCCTATGGAAGGGAAATGAAAGATATTGTAAAAAAAGTAGAGGCAGTGACAGAAAAAGGGGAGGTTATTTTTCTCACAGAAGAAGATCTGGAGTTTGGATATCGTATGAGTATATTTAAAAAGCGTCCTTTGATAGCTATGGAAGTTACATTAGAGTTGGAAAAGGGCGAAAAAAGTATAATGAAAGCTCGTATGAATGAGTTAAAGGAGAAGAGGGCTAAAAGTCAGCCTTTAGAGTTTCCAAGTGCTGGCAGTGTCTTTAAAAGGCCAGAGGGATACTATGCCGGAAAGTTAATTATGGATGCGGGACTTCGGGGTTTTCGTGTAGGAGGCGCCATGGTGTCGGAAAAACATTGCGGTTTTATTATCAATGTTGGAGACGCTTCGGCAAAAGACGTCAAAGACTTAATAGGAAAGATACAAGACAGGGTGAGAGAAAAATTTGGTGTTATGCTGGAGCCGGAAGTTTGTATGATAGGAGAATTTGAATGAAAGACCGGCAAAAATGTGCCGGTTTTTTAGTGTTATAAGGGAATATACACAGGCCTTAAAAGGAGTTTAGTAAATATGAGATTTGTAATTGTGACAGGGATGTCTGGAGCAGGTAAGAGCACAGCGCTAAAGGTCATGGAAGATGCAGGATACTTTTGTGTAGATAATCTCCCAGTGCTTCTCATGGACAAGTTTGTAGAACTGATCATGATGCCAAATAGTGAATTATCTAAGGTTGCTATTGGAATTGACGTTCGCAGCGGAAACGGTTTCAATGAATTGGAAAAGGCATTAGAGGAAATGAGAGAACAAGGATGCCCTTATGAAATTTTATTTTTAGATACAAACAAAGATGTTTTAATAAAGAGATTTAAGGAAACAAGGAGAAACCATCCTCTAGTTACAGATGGAAATGTAGAGCAAGCTATATTACAAGAAAGAAGCAGGCTGGCTTTTTTGAAAAAATCGGCAAATTATATTATTGATACAAGCCAGCTGTTCACGAGGGAATTAAAGGCAGAACTAGATTCCATTTTTGTGAATAATAAAAAGTTTAATAATTTATTTATTACTATTGATTCCTTTGGCTTTAAATATGGTGTGCCCATGGAATCAGACTTGGTATTTGATGTACGCTTTCTGCCCAATCCCTATTATTTCGATGATTTGAAACAAAAGACAGGAAATGATAAAGAAGTACAAGAGTATGTCATGGGATTTAAAGAGGCAGGAGAGTTTTTGGACAAGCTAGAAGACATGCTGCAGTTTTTAATTCCTCATTATATTTTAGAGGGAAAAAATCAGCTGGTTGTCAGCATTGGATGTACAGGAGGAAAACATAGAAGTGTTACATTAGCTAATAAAATATATAGTAGATTAAAAGGAAAAGGCTCATATGGATTACGTTTGGAGCATAAAGATATTGAAAAGGACAATCTAAGAAAGAAATGGTAGATGAAAGGAAAGGGTATAAAAATGTCTTTTTCCAGCAAGGTAAAGGAGGAGCTTTACAAACAGATTGGCCAGGCAAGACATTGCCAGATTGCTGAGCTTGGGGCAATTATAGGCTTTTGTGGCAGACTCAAAAAAGCTGGAGATAATAAGTATGATTTTAAAATTTATACAGAAAATGTGATAGTTGCAAGAAAATGCTTTACATTATTAAGAAAAGCATTTAATATAGATATCGTTATAAGAAGTACCCAGGGGAATAAGAAAGTACATTCCTATATTTTACAGATAGAGAATGATAATGAGCAGCTTCGCATATTACAAGCGTTAAAAGTCGTAGATGAGCAAGGAAGAATGACTTTGAAAACAGGGCTGGTAAATAGTCTTATTATTCCAGGGATATGTTGCAAAAGGGCATTCATCCGGGGAGCATTTCTTGCAGCAGGCTCTATCAGCGATCCAGAGAAGTTTTATCACTTGGAAATAGTATGCCCATCTAAAGAAAAGGCAGTGCAACTTAGAGATATTATGAATCATTTTGCTGTGGACGCAAAAGTAATAGAAAGGAAAAAACATTTTGTAGTTTATGTAAAAGAGGGGACCAGGATTGTAGATACCTTGAATATTATGGAGGCTCCTATTTCACTCATGGAGTTGGAGAATTTACGCATTGTGAAAGAAATGCGCAATTCTGTAAATCGGAGGGTGAATTGTGAGACTGCTAATATTAATAAAACCGTATCCGCTGCCGTGAAGCAAATAGAGGACATCCGTTATATTCAAGAGACAGCAGGCCTTGAAAAATTGCCAGCTAATTTGCAGGAAACGGCCCAGTTAAGGCTGGAAAACCCAGAAGCGACTTTAAAAGAATTAGGGGAGCTTATGACTCCTATAGTAGGAAAGTCCGGGATAAATCATCGGCTAAGAAAAATAAGTGATTTTGCGGAGAGGATGAGAGAGCAAAGGAGGAGTTTAGAATGATGGAAAAATCGATTACAATCAAATTGGAAAATGGACTAGAGGCCAGGCCAGTAGCGTTGTTAGTGCAGGTAGCCAGCCAGTATGACAGTACGATTTACTTGCAATGTGCGGACAAGAAAGTGAATGCAAAAAGTATTATGGGTATGATGACCTTAGGGCTTTGTTCAGGTGATAAGGTAACGGCTATTATTGAAGGCATTGATGAACAGGCGGCAATGGAAGACATTGAGAAATACTTAAGCTCACAAAATGAATAAAGAGACGGATAAATTTTTTATAGACATAAAACTGTGAGAAGGGGATAAAAAATACAAGGATACTGTGTTTTTTATTCCTTTTTATCTTATGAAGAGTAGAGAGAGCTAAGAAGGGAGTATGAATATTCGTATGGAAAATAATATGATGCTTTTTATTTATAATCCTTATGCTGGAAAAGCTCAAATAAAAGGATATTTATCAGATATTATTGATATGTTTGTAAAAGCAGGGTATGAGGTTGTTGTACATCCCACCCAGGAAAATGGAGATGGAATACGGACGGCTAGAGATAGAAAAAAAGAATGTAAAGTGATTGTGTGCAGTGGGGGAGATGGTACCCTGGATGAAGTCGTGACAGGAATGATGCAGCAAGGAGAGAAAGTTCCAATTGGCTATATACCAGCAGGCAGCACCAACGATTTTGGAAATAGTTTGAAGATACCAAAGAACATGATAAAGGCAGCAGAACTAATTGTAAGGGGTAATAAGAAATCTTTCGATATTGGTTCTTTTAATGATGATACATTTGTATACATAGCCGCTTTTGGAATTTTTACAGATGTATCTTATGAAACAAAGCAGTCAGCAAAAAATGTACTAGGCCATATTGCTTATTTATTGGAAGGGGTAAAAAGACTCTCTTCTCTTAAATGTTTTTTTATGAGGATAACATGTGAGGGAGAGGTTATTGAAGATGAGTTTATTTTTGGAATGGTAACCAATTCTCTATCCGTAGGAGGTTTTAAAAGCATTACAGGAAAAAATGTTACATTGGATGATGGTCTATTTGAGGTAACCATGATTAAGAAGCCTAAAAATCCTATAGAATTAAATAGCATTGTGGCTGCTCTCATGATTGAGGAAATGGATACAAAATATATGTATACTTTTAAGGCGAAGGAGCTTACAATAGAATCCCAAATGCAAGTAGCTTGGACATTGGATGGAGAATATGGGGGAGAACATTCCAAAGTGGAGATACGGAATATAAATAAGGCTATAGAAATTTTTACACCAGAATAAAAACTTTGTAAATTCATGAACTTCATATAGCAAAACCTTAGATTTTGGAGTATAATGGACAAGAACAAATCATTATGAATCATAATAAATGGAGGTAATGTACATGTTAGTTTCGGCAAAGGAAATGCTAGAAAAAGCAAAGGCAGGCCATTATGCAGTAGGCCAGTTTAACATTAACAATTTAGAGTGGACAAAGGCGATCTTATTAACTGCACAGGAGAATAAATCCCCAGTAATTTTAGGCGTGTCAGAAGGTGCTGGAAAATATATGGGAGGATATACAACAGTAGTAGGGATGGTAAATGGTATGCTTAAAGAACTTGGAATTACGGTTCCTGTAGCCCTCCACTTGGATCACGGCAGCTATGAACACTGCTATAAATGTATTGAGGCAGGCTTTTCTTCTGTCATGTTTGACGGTTCTCACTACCCAATTGAAGAAAATGTAGAAAAGACAAAAGAATTAGTAAAAGTATGTAAGGATAAAGGACTTTCACTAGAAGCAGAAGTAGGATCCATTGGTGGAGAAGAAGATGGAGTTGTTGGAATGGGAGAATGTGCAGATCCCCAGGAATGTAAGGCAATAGCGGATTTAGGTGTAACCATGCTGGCAGCAGGTATTGGAAACATTCATGGAAAATATCCAGATAATTGGGCAGGTCTTAGCTTTGAGACATTAGACAATATCCAGAAACTGACAGGGGACATGCCTCTCGTTCTCCATGGAGGAACAGGAATACCAGCTGAAATGATTCAGAAAGCAATTTCTTTAGGAGTTGCTAAAATCAATGTAAATACAGAATGTCAGCTTTCCTTTGCAGAAGCCACACGTAAATATATCGAAGCTGGAAAGGACAAGGAAGGAAAGGGATTTGACCCCCGTAAGCTTCTTGCTCCAGGGTTTGAGGCAATAAAGGCAACAGTAAAAGAAAAGATGGAACTATTTGGTTCTATTGGAAAAGCTTAAGTAAAAAAGGCAGCTAAGTCTGCCTTTTTTTGCTCTTCTGTTACAAAAACAAGTTTAGGAGAATGTTTTTAAATTATTTCAAGTACAGCAAAAACGTATATAAAAAAAGCATCTTTTTGTTATATTTACTCATTTAGCAGACATTTTCTTTTGAAATGAAAAAAAGCTCCCATAAAAGGGAGGATGCCAAGTAATAAAATTACTTGGCAATTATTATGAAAAAGTTTATTTAAATAGCAATGTTGCTAGAAATCAGCAAGATTACTTGTTGATGGTATTAGTATATGCCATAGAAATGGATAAACAATGTGGAGGGAATGAAAGAATTTTAAATTATATATGAACGAATCATGAACTGAGAAAGGAGATACAAATAAATTTTTTAAAAGTTTTTCGTAGAAAAGTGAATCCCACTTTGTTGTTTTTGATCTTCGTCCTTTCAGCAGGTACGGTTTTAAAATCGCTTCCCAATGGCCTGCCAGGGCTGTGGCCCAGCAATGATTCAACGCCACAGGGAAAGACAAAGTTCTATATTACAATTACAAAACATATCTGACATGTCATACATAGAAATCATTGATGGCTTCTACAAACTGAGAATTGAACAAGAATTTTATCATGCCAATGACAATGCATCCCTTTTAAATTTCTTATATTTAGAAAAGCCGGCTTTCTTAGAAGAGGCTAACGAAAAAATCTCCATAACAATGGATATATATGCCAAAGTTACGGAGAAAAAGAAAAACAATTTGAAGAACAAATTTTATAGAAACGAAGTGTAGCCATACTTTTTTAGGAAGATAAATTAAATCTTCTCTGGTTCAGGATATTCCACACCAAAGGAATCTACAGTAACCTGCTCCATTACTTGATTTTCCATAGGTCTATCAGAATAATCTGTCTTTGTTTCAGCAATATGGTTCACCACATCCATACCTTCTATTACTTTTCCAAAGGCAGCATAGCCACCGTCTAAGTGGGGACTTGTCTTATGCATAATAAAAAACTGGGAGCCGGCAGAATCGGGAAGGGAGCTTCTGGCCATAGATAAAACTCCTTCTGTATGGGCTAAATCATTTTCAAAGCCATTTTGAGAGAATTCCCCTTTAATGCTATACCCAGGACCTCCCATTCCGTTCCCTTCTGGACAACCTCCTTGTATCATAAAGCCTTGGATAACTCTGTGAAAGATAAGTCCATCATAATATTTTTGTTTAATTAAATGGATAAAATTGTTGACAGTGTTGGGGGCAATTTCTGGGTATAATTCTGCTTTAATAATGCTTTTATCTTCCATTTGAATTGTTACAATTGGATTTTGTGCCATTGTTTTTCGTCCTTTCTATTGTTAAAATAAGAGTGACTTTTATTGTACCGAAAAAGAGGAGATTCGTAAAGGGGGATTTCCATGGAATATGGTTTATTGGTAAAAAAAATACTTCTTTGGTTAGATAAGGATGGAGAAGAAGTAAAGAATATTCTTAGGAAAACGTTGAGAAAAGATGGCATTCAAGTAATTTTAATAAAAAATGAAATGGAATGGAGGACAAATAATGGAGACAATAGTTTTCTTTTAACAGATAATGAGGAGTATATAGATTTAGCGATGAGCAGTAAGACGGCAGCGGCTTTTTATTGGAACCCAGAGAGAGGTCCCTGCCCATCTACAAAGTCTAAATGGATAATGGAAGGGGTAAAAGAGAGTAATGGAATGTTTTTTGACCGATTATATCGAAGGAAACATAAGCTTCCATGGATTATTAGAGAGACAAAAAGATGTATCATAAGGGAAATTGTATTAGAAGATGTTCCTCTTTTGTACAAAATGTATGAGGGAGAGGGCATAACAGATTTTATGGAGCCTCTATTTGAAAATGTAGAAGATGAGGTGGCTTATACAAAAGCTTATATAGAGAGTATGTATGAGTTTTACCAATATGGTATGTGGATTGTAGAAAAAAAAGAAGGGAGAGAAGTAATTGGAAGGGTAGGACTGGAGCACAGGGAAGGATATGAGGAGCTGGAGCTAGGATATATTATTGGAAGAGAGTATGAAAGAAAGGGTTTTGGAAGGGAGGCATGCAGGGCAGCCATACAATATGCCAGGGAGGAATTGGAATGTAAGGCATTACAGTGCTTTATTATGGAAGAAAACATTCCTTCTATAAAATTATGTGAAAGTCTAGGATTTCACTATTTGGAAAATGTTTATATAGAGCAAGGCAAAAAAAAGGAGAAGATGAAAAGATTTTACCTAGATATTTGTGGAGAAAGGCAGAAATAAAAAAATACAATGGTAAATTTTCAAGGTAAAGTGACGATAATATTAAAGTAACAAAAAATGAAATAATCCACTTGGACTTTTGAGAAAGTGGAGCAATCTGGAATGATAGAAGGATTGCAGAAAGGAGAATTTTATGGCGATTAGAACAGTAGGAACTGGATATGGGAATATTAGTGATTCTTATTTATCCGATGTAGGTACAGGGAGAAGGGAGATAACAGACTATCAAAAATTATTACAAGAAAAAAGAGAAGAACTTGTGGACAAAATACGAAAAGGGGAAATGGAACCTTCCTTTCAAATAGGTTCTCAATCTTTTACAATGAAAGAGTGGGAAAGATTTATAAATAAGTTTGACAAAACAGAAAACCTTATAAGAGAAGAGATAAGGGAAGAGGGTAAAAAAAGGGAGGAGCAAAAAACACAAGAACAAATTTCTGAAAATTAAGAGGAAGAGTATCGTTTGTTGAATATAGTGAAAGGAAAATGGATATGTACGTTTATCTAACAGGAATGAGTTCCTACCCTTCTATGGGAAAGCAACCAATCTCTTCAAAAAAGCCAGATCAAAAAGACTTTACAAAAGAAGTCTCTGGCTCTTCCCAAAAAGTTCCAAAATATGCAATAGATAGCAATGCTTTATTTGCCATTTGCCATGTTCCTACGGGCGAAACGGCAAATGTTTACAAGGCGGAAGGATTTTCCAAAGACAATCCTGTATATATTGTAAAAGGAACAGATATAAACGGAAATGATTATGAGCGGGAAATTAATGTGAAGAATGTTAATCCAAACCATTGTTCCTATGTGGAAGTATTGGCATGGAGTGTACATACGGGTCATGCTAATGATTTTTTAAAGATGTCCAGATTAAGAGAAGAAGCAGGAGACACATCAATTTTGGAAAAGACAAATTATTTGGAGCTTGCCCGTAAAATAATAACAGAAATGCAAATTGTGGGGGCGTGGAGCGATTATATCCGTTATAAAGGATGGGTAGATGACTTTATGGAATATGCCTGGGGCAAAGATAAAGAAATTTTGGTGGAGAGATAGAAGAAAATAAATAAGAAAAACAGACAAAAGCCGGAAAAGTTCCTACTGAAATAACGGTTTATGGAACATTTCCGGCTGTTCCCTTCCTCTATTCCCAGTTATGGAAGAATAAAAAATAGAAGAGATGCTAGTTGCATGAATAAATATTGACACATTTATCTTTTAAAACTTTTATCCAGTTGGGTGTAAAGTGAAAATCTGAAATAAGAGCGTGAATAGGAGTATAATCACAAATATGAACAAAGGAGGTTTTATTAAACTTGGACTTATCTGCAACAAGGTAAATGGAATTTCCGGATTTTAATAAAAGCTGCCTAAGGGAAGCGCTTTCTTCATTGGAGTCCATAATGCCATGCTCAAGAGAAAGGGAGCTGCAGGATATAAAAACTTTATCCAAAAAATAATTTTTGAGGTTATTAGTCGTAGTTGAACCATGAAAAGATTTAGAGTTTGGAAAAAATGTTCCACCAACACAAATTAAATGAATGGGTTCGCAATCTTTTAGCTGATCGATGACCATGAGAGAATTTGTAACTACGGTCAATCTCATATTTCGAAGGTTTTTGGCAATAAAGGTAGCTGTGGTAGATGCGTCGAGAAAAATAATGTCATCTTGATGGATAAATTCCATGCATTTAGAGGCAATGGCTTCTTTACTATCTAAATGTTCTGTTTCACTTAAAACAAAATCAACCTCGCTCAAGGCACCGTCTTGAATAAAAGCTCCTCCGTAAGTTCTAGTGAGAAAGCCGCTGTTTTCTAATTGCTGTAAGTCTCTTCGGATCGTTTCTTCAGTGACAGAAAATATTTTTGATAATTCAGATACAGTTACACTTTTCCTTGCTAATAAAATTTCTTTAATCTGAGATCTCCTAGTAATTACTAGCATGTTTCCTCCTTCTCATACAGCTGGACAGATTATCTTTTTTTCATCATATCATTCTCTTACTCATAACACAATAAAAAAGAAGGGATATATCAGAAAAGGAATGATAAGGCAGAAAGGCTCAGAGGTCAACATTTTGAAACCTGGCCTAATGAAAAATAAAAAAATGCCGATAATAAATACAAGTAATGAAATTATTTTTTATGGGAGGGAGGACTCTATAATGCGTATTGAAGCTTATAGCCAGGTAAATTCTATTTACAAGGCAGACACAGTGAAAAAGTCAAAGGATATGAAAAGAGCCGGGGTATCAGATCAAGTAGTGATCTCAAGCGCAGGCAAGGATTATCAGGCTGCAAAAGCAGCAATAGCGAAGCAGCCAGATATTAGGACAGATTTGACAGAGTCCATAAAAAGCCGTATAGACAGCGGCGCATATCAAGTAAGCGGCAATGATTTTGCAAATAAAGTGCTGGAGAAATACCAGTCTATGATGCTCTATAATGAGTAAGAGCAGAAGAAAAGAAAAAGGGAAAAGAGAGGTAGACCAGTGGCAAGTTTAGTGGAAGAATTAGTAAAGGTTTTGGAACAGGAAAATTCAGAATATGAAATGCTGCTGGAGCTTTCTCAGAGCAAAACGCCGATTATAGTAGGAAGAGATGTAAAGAAGTTACAATCAATCACGGATGAGGAACAAATCGTTGTGAGCAGACTCAATCGCCTGGAACAAAAGAGGGAAGAAGTGTTTCAGGACATTGCCAACGTAATTAACAAGGATGTTAAAGATTTAAAATTGAAAGGTCTTATAGACATGATGGATTCCCAGCCAAAGGAAAAGCAGAGACTTTCAGAAGTTTATAAAAAGCTTCAGGATACAATAACGATTATGCGCCAAGTAAATGAACATAATGGAGAATTGATCCAGCTGTCATTGGAGATGGTGGAGTTTGATTTAAATTTAATTCAGTCTATGCGTTTAGCGCCAGAAACAGCTAATTATAATAGGGGTGCGGAAAATGCTGGGAATTTTATGGGACACAGCAGGGGAAGTTTTGACACAAAGCAATAATGTTAATGAAAGGCGGAGACTTGAAAAACAAGTCGTCCATTTGTTTTTCAAACGTATTTCCGCCAGTTGTGCAAGAATGGAGGATTATTATGTCGTTAATGAGTAATTTGTATATAGGGAATTCAGGTCTAATGTCAAGTCAGAATTCCTTAAATACAACTGCCCACAATTTATCAAATATTGATACAAAAGGCTTTACCCGCCAGCAGATTATTATGGGCGATAGGCGGTACAATAGTATTGGAAATGCGGCTGTCTCACCTATGCAGCTTGGACTGGGAACAGATGTACAGAAAGTAAGGCAGGTTAGAGATTTCTTTCTGGATCAGCGTTACCGCCAGGAAGTAGGGAGGCAGGCTTTTTATGAGGAGACAGCGAAGACCGTAACCCAATTAGAAGATTTTTTTGGAGAATTAGAAGGTGTTTCATTCCAGGAATCTTTGGAAAATTTGTGGGTAGCTGTCCAGGAAGTTCAAAAGGATCCAACGAATTCTGTAAACTTAGGTCTTTTTGTCAACCAGTCTTATAAATTTTTAGAGAGGGCTGACGCTGTCTATAATGGTCTGGTGGGATATCAAAATACACTGAATAAACAGGCAAAGGATTTAATAGATAAGATCAACGATTATGGGGAAATGATCAGTTCTCTCAATGGACAAATACGTATGATAGAAAAGGGAGGACAGGAAGAGGCTAACGATCTTAGGGATAAGAGGAACTTTTTGTTAGATCAACTAGGTTCCATGGTAAAAATTAAATATGCAGAAGACATAGATGGAGTTGTAACAGTCAGCATAGAAGGAGTACAGTTTGTAACAAGCGACAGAGTGCAGAAAATGGGGTACAGAGAGGAGGAAAACGGATTCTACACTGCTATTTGGCCAGAGTACGATGACATGGAAGTCTATAATTTGAGCAGAGAGGTTTCTTCTGACCTGAATACAGATATTGGACAGCTAAAAGGGATACTTCTGGCAAGAGGGGATCACAGTGCAAATTTCACGGATCTCTATGAATCGGATCCTTCTGGAAATGGTTCCTATCCACAATTTAACAGACCTGGTTATTATACCAATACAATATCCCAGTCTCTGATTATGAATGTGCAGGCGGAATTTGACAATTTAATCCATGAAATTGTCACCCAGATAAATATGGTGCTAAATCCTCCTGACGCAAATGGAAATTCCACAAATTATGATATGTTTCTTAGACTTTCAGAAAACAGAGATCACAATGTTGTAGGAGAAGATCTGAATGTTCCAGAAACAATGTATACATGTGGCAACCTTAAGATCAATCCTGATTTGCTTCAGGACGAGACGTTGTTAAGCTTTTACACAAAGGACGGGAAGGCAGATCAGGCAAAGGCAGATGCGTTGGTGCAAGCTTTTTCAAAGAAATATTTAACCTTGAATCCCAATGCAACAGATAAAAATAATTTTACAACTTATTATGAAAATATCGTGAAGCAATATGCCAGCTTAGGTTCCGTATTCCGAAATGTAGCAGAAACCCAGACATCTACAGTAGAAAGCATAGAAAATTCCAGGCAAATGGTAATGGGAGTTTCTTCTAGTGAGGAACTGACAAATATGATCAAATTCCAGAATGCTTATAATGCGTCTAGCAGGTATATTAATGTTGTAAGTGAGATGCTGGAACATCTCATTATGAGACTTGGAGGATGAGGTAGAGAAGGAGGATAGAGCATGCCATCAACATTTTTTGGTTTAAATATAGCGTATTCTGGCATTAATCATTATCAGGCTGCCCTGAATACGACAGGAAATAATATTGCTAATGCAGCTACAAAAGGATACACCCGTCAACAGACCGTTCAGGAAGCCGCCATGGCTTTGAGAACAAACACCACTTATGGAATGGCTGGCTCCGGTGTAGTTACAACAGCAATTGAACAAGTTAGAAATACGTATTATGACTTAAGATTTTGGGAAAATAATGCAAACCTCGGACAGTATGAGATAAAGCATTATTATATGCGTCAGATTGAGGACTATTTTAAAGAGATTGCAGATGGGCAGGAAGGGTTCAATACTTTATTCAATAAGTTTTTTAATGCTATTGCAGATGTGAAAAAGTATTCATCAGATCCTTCCCGGAAAGAAAATGTAATCAGCACAGGACAAAATCTGGCAGACTTTATGAAGGCCATGGCCGAGAATCTTCATAAATTACAGTTGGATGTCAATGCGGAGCTGGAAAATAAGACAAGACAGATTAACGGAATTGCAGAACAAATTGCCACTCTGAATAAGCAAATTAACACAATTGAGATGAATACAGATGGATTAAAGGCTAACGAGCTTCGTGATAAGAGAAACCTTCTTATAGATGAATTGTCTAAAATCGTAAATGTGGATGTGGATGAGGTTCCCATTTCTAACAGTTTAAATCCAGATATGGTGACAGGGGCCCATAATTATATTGTAAAAATCGCTGGTGGACAAATGTTGGTAGACGGATATGAGTACAATACAATTGAGTGTACTGCCAGGACAGATGCCCAAAAGAGAAACCAGACAGATGCTGATGGGCTATATAATTTTCGATGGTCCAATGGACTGGAGTTTAATTTATATGGAAAAAATTTAGGCGGAGAGATGAAAGCCTTAGTGGAATTAAGAGATGGAAATAACCAGGAGAATTTTAAAGGAGTTATAGAAGGATTTGGAGCCAATGGGCCAGATCAGACAGTGACAATAAAAGCAACAGACAGTTATTTATGTGACATTTCCAAATCCAACCTGCCAGCAGCAGGAATTGTTCGTTTGTACAACATGGAGATTGAATACTCTTCTTGGGAAATGACCCTTAATGCAGATGGAACAGCAAACTATACCTTTACTTTAAAAGAGCCTGTTGTGAACACAGGAGCGCTTATTAATAAAAACGCTTCTATAGGCAAGTCGGTAGATTATCAGGGAATCCCTTACTATTTAAGTCAGATGAATGAATGGATTCGAAACTTTGCTGCTGCTGTTAATAAAGAATTAAAACATGGATACACTTCCTATAAAGAGCCAGGAGACGTTTTATTTGTATACACAGATATAAGCGGGGCTCAGAAAACTTTTGAAGATGTGTATGAAGATCCTACAGCACCTGGTTATGATCCAGCCAATCCTTTTAAGCCTGTAACAAGTTGGTCAAGTATTGGAGACAGCTATTATAATCTCACTGCTTTTAACTTTACAGTGTCAGAAAAGATGAAAAAAGACTCTGAGCATTTAGCAGTTTCCACAAGCAAAAATCCAGACATTGACGTAGATGCTTATAATGTGCTGGATGAAATAGAAAAAATAAAAACAGATACAAGAAAAATGTCCTTTAGAGGCAGGAGCTCGAGAGAGTTTTTGGAGTGTCTCTCAGCAGATATGGCATTGAATGCGAAAAGTGCAAGTATATTTACTGAAAATTATGCCAACATTGGTAATTCCATTGATCTACAGAGAAAGTCTGTATCTGGGGTAGATGAAGACGAAGAGGCATTGGATCTGAGTAAGTTTCAAAGGGGATTAGATCTAAGCTCAAAAATGATACAAGTGCTGACAGAAGTATATGACCGATTAATTTTACAGACTGGTGTATAATAAGGGAGGTTTCTTATGAGAGTAACAACTTCAATGATGATGGAGTCATCAAAATATAATTTGATGGCAAATAAAGCTATGCAGGATAGATTATATACCCAAGGATCTACCCATAAAAAAATAATCCGGCCTTCTGATGACCCAGTAATTGCCATTCGCGCCCTAAGACTGAGAGGAACATTGAATGAATTAACCCAATATCTGGAGAGAAATGTGGAGGATGCAGATGCTTGGCTGGATGTAACCCATGATGCTGTCAAGGCAACTGTTGATGTTCTAACCAAGTTTAAAGCAGCCTGCGTGGGAATTGGAGGAAAAGGAACCGAGGCCACAATGGAAGACAGGCAGAATGCCTTGGAATCTTTACAGGCCTTGCGGGATCAGATTTATGACAACGGAAATGCAGATTACTCAGGGAGAACTCTGTTTACTGGCTACCGTACAGGCACTGCCTTAAGTTTTAAGGAAGAGACTACGGATCATTATAAGATCCCTACAAGCTTTACAGCAGAGGATATTGAGAAAATAGATTATATTAAGGGAAAGCTAGACATGAATAATCCTTCCCAAGATTGGGATGATATTGTAGGCATTGTGGATATGACAGAGGTATACCGTATACGGCTTCCTTATGACGACTTAATGGCAACGCCTCCTACTATTGAAATTGATGGCAATGCAGTGACACCAATTGTGACTTCAATTGCAGGAGGAGGAGCAGCTCAAGACGCTGCTTACGCTCCAGCAGATAACGCTATTCATTATATACCTGAGACTGGGGAATTAATTTTAGGTAAGGACATAAAGGATAATATGGAGAAAATGGAAGTCACCTTTGAGAAAGAAAAGTGGGCAAAGGGAGATTTAAGGCCAGAGCATTATTTTGCAGGATGCGAAAGCATTACAAGGGATGTGCAGTATGATACTGCGGCAGCAGATCAGAAAATGGAATATGATGTTAGTTTCAATCAAAAATTGCAAATTAATACAACAGCAGAAGAATTGTTTACCCACGATATTGGAAGAGATGTGGATGAGTTGACAAATGCTGTTCAGGCAGCCTTGGACTGTGAGGAGAAAATAAAAAAACTGGAATCAATGAAGAATGATCCCAATGCAGATCAGGCAAAAGTAGAAAAAATGCTGGAAGCTGCCAACAAAGAGATGAATTTGCATACGGAAAAAATAACAAGAATGTTTAATGAAGAAATTGGAAAAGCAGATGAGTATTATGCAAGGGCAAACAAGGCCCAGGCGAGAGTTGGAGGCAGGGGCGAGAGGGTAGATATTGTTCGATCCCGTCTCACAGATCAGTATGCAAGCTTTGAAGATCTAGCTTCTGAAAATGAAAATATTGATATTGAGAAAGTGGCAATGGAATTAATGCAGGCAGATATGATATATAACTCCGCCCTCTTAGCAATTGGAAAAATTGCCAACTATAGCTTGCTAGATTATATCTAATAGCGTATTTGGCGGAAAGAGAGATGGTTTTTTACAATGAATTTGGAAACAAAACTGTTTGGAACAGTAGGAGTGAGTGAAGAAAAGAAAATCCATTTTCCAGGAGGTATTATTGGCTTTCCTAATTTAAAAGATTTTATTCTGATTCATGATGAGGAAGTTGAAGAAAAAAACAAAATAAGCTGGATGCAGTCTATTCAGGAGCCGGCTTTTGCTTTGCCAGTAATCAATCCTCTAATAGTAAAACCAATTTATAATCCAATGATAGATGATAAGCTGCTAAAACCTTTAGGACAATGGACAGATGATGACTTACTAGTTCTGGTAACAATAACGGTTCCGTCTGATTTGACAAAAATGACGGTAAATTTAAAAGCGCCAATGCTGATTAACAGCAAAGAAAGAAAGGCCTGCCAAATCATATTGGAGGAAGAGGAATATCCAGTAAAATATCCTATTTATGACATATTAAAGGCCGCAAAAGAATTTGCAGAAAAGGAGCAAGGACATTAATATGTTAGCTTTATCAAGAAAAAAAAAGGAAGCTTTAATTATTAATAATAATATTGAAGTAACGATACTGGAGATCAAAAATGATCAGGTAAAAGTAGGTATTTCGGCTCCTAAGGAAGTGCCTATTTATCGAAAAGAAGTTTACATGCAAATACAGAAATCTAATGAGGAAGCAGTATCGGCAAAGGGAATGGATGCACTGAGAAATTTATTTTAAGAAACATTAATAAATAGAGGGAAAATGCCGATATTTACATTAGAGATAAAACTATGAGCTGCTCCCATTTATGTGGGACTGCTCTTATGTTCAATAAATATTATATCACACGGAGGTGATTATAGTGGCATTAGAGACACTATCAAACGCTGGGGCTTATCAAATGCCAAAAGCGCAGCCAGTAAAACTGGCAGAAACATCTTTGCCTGAATCCATGGATGGAGCAGTAAAAGAACAAGTAGTTTATGTTAAGGGCCATTTAGGGACAGCATGGGATGGGGAGGGCCAGAAAACCAATGGCCATTACCAGGAGGAGACGAATCAACAGAAAACCAATGAACAATTAAAAAAAGCAGTGGATGAGTTTAATAAGAAAATGTTTAATTCAGAAGCAGTTTACGGTGTTCATGAAGGAACAAACAGAGTTATGATTAAAATCGTAGACAGGGAGACAAAGAAAGTTATTAAAGAGTTTCCCCCTGAAAAGTCATTGGATATGCTGGAGAGAGCATGGGAAATAGCTGGAATCCTAATGGATGAAAAAAGATAGGAGGAATAAAGATGGCAATTAGATTATCTGGATTGCAGTCAGGCTTGGATACAGATGCTATTGTCCAAGAGCTGGTAAAAGCTCAGAGCCAGAAAAAAGAAAAACTGGTAAAGAGCCAGAAAAAGCTGGAATGGAAGCAGGATGCATGGAAAACCTTAAATAGTAAAATTTATAAATTGTATAACTCAGCCTTAAGCAACTTGAGATACCAGTACACCTTTATGAAAAAGGCAACTACTGTGTCTAATCCTAATGCTGTAAAAGTTATTACTGGAGAAAATGCAGTAAACGGAGTACAGTCTTTGGAGATTAAAGAGTTAGCAAAACCTGGATTTTTGACAGGGGGTAAGGTAAAGGGAGGAAATCAAGGATATACTGCTGAGACAAAGTTAAGTGAGCTTGGCATTACCGATGACTCTCAAATTAGTATTACTTCCAATGGAAAGACTGTAGATATCACGTTAAATGAAAATACAACGATTGATGAGCTTATTACAAATCTCCAATCAGCAGGGATAAATGCTAGTTTTGATGAAAAAAATCAGAGATTTTTCCTTAGCTCCAAAGAATCAGGCACTGCCAATGACTTTCAGCTAATGGCAGCAAATTCTAATGGTGCCAATGCCTTAAGCCAGCTAGGTCTTGTTACAGCTACTATGGATAGTAATACAAAGGCTATATATGATGAGTATGCTTCTTTTGTAGATCCAGCGGATACAGATCAAGATATTGCACAGAAAATGAATACAAAATATATCCAGCCTGAAATAGATGCAAAGAGAGCAGCTTTACAGGAGAGCAATAATACTATCCAGACAACAAGGACAGATTATCAAAATAAAATAAACGATTTAAAACAAAGTCCAGACTATGCAGCTGGAAAGACAGTAGAACAAATAGAGCAGGAATTACAGCAATTGTCAGCTAATTCAAATCCAACAGATGCTGATAAGGCGCAGATGGAAACACTGAACAAGCAGCTTGCAGTTGCAAAAGAAATAAAGAATTATGAAACGTCTATTCAGAATTTAAATGATCAGGAAACAGCAAATAATAATTCCTTAGCCACATTGGAACAAGATGTGACAACAAAGTATGTAACAAAAGCAAAGGAAGCAAAGACAATCGTGGATAACGGTTATCAGATAGGAACTCCCCCATCTGATCCTGAGCTTTATGCCAACAGAGAAGTTGGTCAGGATGCTACGATTATGCTAAATGGAGCAAAGTTTACTTCATCAGACAATAACTTTGAAATTAATGGACTTACCTTTACTGTGAACGCAACGACAGCTCCTGGAGAAGTAATTACAGTTACAACTCAGGATGATACAGATGGTATTTATGATGTTGTCAAAAATTTCTTAAAAGAGTACAATGATGTCATTATAGAAATGGATAAATTGTATGGAGCTGAATCTGCAAAGGGATATGAGCCTTTAACAGATGAAGAGAAAAAGTCTCTGTCAGAGTCCGAAGTGGAAAAATGGGAACAGAAGATTAAAGATTCTCTTCTTAGAAAAGATTCTACTTTAAACAGCGTTGCCACAGTAATGAAAGAAGCAATGAGCGCTGGAGTGGAAGTAAATGGAAAGACAATGTTCTTATCTGACTTCGGAATTAATACATTAGGATATTTTGAGGCTGAGGATAACGAGCGTTATGCTTATCACATTGATGGCAATCCAGACGATCCAAGTTCATCTGGTAAGCCTGATGTATTAAGAGGCATGATTGCTACAGATCCAAATGCCGTTATGGATTTCTTCAATGGTCTTGCAAAAAATATGTATAGCCAGATGCAGAAGATTATGGCAAAATCAGAGACTAGCAGCTATAATAAAGTGTATAATGATGTAACCTTACAGGAGGAATACGACGATTATAAGAAGAAAATCGCTGCCCAGGAAGAGAGACTGAAAAAGTTAGAAGATCGTTATTATACAAAATTTACTAGAATGGAAAAGGCCATGGCAAAATTGAATTCCAGTACAAATTCTTTTGCTAGTTTATTAGGAGGTTGATCAATCAATGGCAATGCAAAATCCTTATGCACAGTACAATCGGAGTAAAATTTTAACTGCATCTCCCGCAGAATTAACCCTTATGCTTTATGAAGGTTCCATAAAATTTTGCAATATTGCAATTATGGCTATTGAACATAATGAGATTGAAAAAGCACATACGAATATTATACGGGTTCAAAAAATTATTGATGAATTAAGGGCCACTTTGGATATGAAATATCCAGTGGCTCAAGACTTTGACAGAATTTATACTTACCTTTTGCAAAGATTATTGCAGGCAAATATGAAAAAAGATAAGGAAATATTAGAAGAAATAGCTAGGCATCTGCGCTCTGTCAGGGATACATGGAAAGAAGTAATGAGGATTGTAAAGACACAAAAATAGAAATATTTAAAGAAACCATATTGTTAGACGGCGAGGAGACGTTTGGCTTGGATGGAGGGTGCCCATGACAAGGAAATATCTGGATGTTTTGAAAGACAGTTTGGAAAAAAAAGAAGAAATACTACGGATGCTTTCTTATAAAAATGCAGAACAAATGTCTCTTTTAAAGGAAGAGGAATTCTTGCCTGAAAAAATAGAGAAAACAGTAGAGGAAAAGTCTGTATTAATAGAAAAGCTTTTAAAGCTGGATGAAGGGTTTCAGACTTTATATGATAAAGTGAAGGAAGAGATCAATGGAAAAAAAGAGATCTATAAAGAGCAAATTCGCCAGCTGCAAGATTTAATTGTCAAAATTACAGATATGAGCGTTGCGGTGCAAGCTGAGGAAGCCAGAAACAAACGGCTTTTTGACGCAAAAATAAAAAAAGAGAGACAAGTAGTCCGCTTAGGACGCAACCAATCCAATGTCTCAAAAAATTACTATAAAAATATGAACCGATCCAATTTTATGGAGCCTCGATTTTTGGATAGCAAAAAATAAAAAAAAATATAATTTAGGTATAAACTATATTGGAATTCATCCGATATATTATACAAGTAAGTAAGATGTTACTTATAAAAGCAAAGAGGAATCAGGAAACATTGAGGAATCATTGCAAAAAAATTAAATAGGGTGGCAGGGAAGCCACGTCATATTCAAGGAGGAATATATTATGGTAGTACAACACAATTTAACCGCTATGAACTCTAACAGAATGCTTGGTATCACAACAAAATCTCAGGCAAAAACAACAGAGCAGTTATCATCTGGATACAAAATCAACCGTGCAGCTGATGATGCAGCAGGATTGGCTATTTCCGAAAAGATGAGAAAACAGATTAGAGGTCTTACTCAGGCTTCTTCCAATGCTCAGGATGGTGTATCTTTAGTTCAGACAGCAGAAGGTGCTATGGCTGAAGTACATGATATGTTACAGCGTATGAATGAGTTGGCTGTAAAAGCTGCCAACGGAACATCAACATCTGCTGACAAAGGAAACATTGATGACGAAATCAAACAGCTTCAAAGTGAAATTAACAGAGTATCCCAGAGTACAGACTTCAATACAATGAAACTGTTAAATGGTAGCTTCTGTGAAACACTTCAAGTTGGTGCTGAAAATGTAACTGCACAGCAGATTACAATCACTATTGACAACTTAGCTGCAAGTCAAATTGGTAAAGACAAGATTAGCATCAGTGGAGTAACATGTAGTACTGCAAATCAGGCAAAAGCTGCAATTGATGTAATTGCTTCTGCTATTCAGTCTCTGTCCAAATCACGTTCTTACTTAGGTGCTATGCAGAACAGATTAGAGCATACAATTGCTAACTTGGATAACATCGTTGAAAATACTCAGGCAGCAGAGTCAGCGGTTCGTGATACTGATATGGCTACAACAATGGTTAAATATGCCAATAATAACATTCTTGCTCAGGCAGGTCAGGCTATGTTGGCTCAAGCTAACCAAGCTAATCAGGGTGTATTGTCCTTACTCGGATAATATTTGTTGTAAATTACCAGAAAGGGTTGACATATGTCAACCCTTTATTTTTTGAATGAATTAAGGGGAAAGGGAAAAATGAGGAATAGCACAGGAGTATTGCTTTATCAGTGGGATGCCTATGGAGAAAGAAGTCTTGAAAAAGCTTTGAGAGAAAAGGGATGTTATGTAAAAACTTTCAATAAACCAATTCAAAACCATTTGGAAGATGAAGACTTTTTAGAGGAAATAAGCATTATTTTAAAAGAGGATAAAATAGAAGCAGTTATAAGCTTTGATTTTTTTCCAGTAATAGCAAAAGCTTGTAAGGTGACAAAAAAAATATATATCTCTTGGGTATTTGGCTGTCCCCATTATAGTCTCTATTGTGATCCAGTATTTTATGAAGAAAATTTTATATTTTGTTTTGACAGGCAACAGTGTAATGAATTAAAAGGGTGGGGAGTAAAAAATGCATATCATCTGCCCCTTGCTGTAGACAGTGAAATATTTATGAAGGCCATTGAAAAACAGAAAAAGGGTTATTGTAAAAGTATGGATGTATCCTTTGTAGGAAGCTTATATACAGATGAAAGAAATTACTTTGAACAAATTCCTTATTTACCTGATTATATAAAAGGTTATATTGAGGGACTATGTGAAGCTCAGCTTAAAATATACGGATATAGTTTGGTAGGAGAAGTCATTCCAGATAATGTATGGGAAGATTTAAAAAAATATGTGAGCTTTTCTATGGATTCTGCCTGCTTTTTATCTTTTGAGAAATTTATGGAGAACACCATTTATAAAAAAATAACAGTGATGGAACGCAGCCGTATAATGAAATTATTATCAGAAAACTTTGAGACAACCATTTATACTACTTCAAGCACCTCCCATCTGCCTCGAATTCATAAAAAAGGATATGTTGACTATTATAATGAAATGCCTTGTGTATTTTATAATAGTAAAATGAATGTAAATATTACCTTACGCTCTATTTCTTCAGGAATACCATTAAGAGCTTTGGACATTTTAGCATGTCAGGGCTGTTTAGTGACTAATTATCAGCCAGAGATTGCAGAATATTTTGAAGACGGAAAAGAAGTAATTTTATTTGGAAGTATAGAAGAATTGTTGGATAAATGTGCATACTACTTAAGGAAGGATGAAGAAAGAGAGAAGATTGCAAAAAATGGTTGGAAAAAAGTAATCTCAGAGTTTAGCTATAAAAAACAACTGGACAAAATATTTCAGGCTATATAGAAATGAGAAAGGCATGGTGTATCTATGCGTAAAGAAGACATGATTTGGAAACCCATGGGTGGAGATTATTTGGATCTTCCAAAGGCAGAGGCATTAAAAAAGACCGATGAGTACTTTGAAAAACTTCATGAAAGATATGAGAAGATAGAGGCCTCCGCAAAGGGACTTGGGAAAAGAATAGACAATTGGATAAAAAAGGAAGGAGAGTGGGAGAGCCAATGGCTCGTTGATGCTGTTCTTTCAGATGAATATATAGAAATGTGTAATCTTTCCTATGATTTTTTTTGCTTTGGAGTAGTTGCACAAATATCGTGTATTGAAAAAAATTTTGAACAGCCTCAACTTTGGTTTCAAGTGAAAAGTATAGGGGAAGCCAATGAGCTAACACAAGTTTTATCATTTTATCTCAGAAGGATAGAATTTGATTTTGAAGAGGAATATTTAATTGGATTAATGGATTTTATTTCAGAAAATAACATTACCTATATTTGCATGGGAGAGATGCTCGAATATTTTAGAATTTTACAAAAAGTGAAGGTGAGCATTGGAGTGTTTCGTCTTTATGTAAAATCTGGACGTAAAAAAGATGGAATTTTGTTTTTGTTTTACATGGCGAGGAAATTGGAATGTGACGAGGAGATTTTATTAAAATTTTGTGTTGAGCTTATAGAAATTGGAGAAAATCACTGGATATTAAATCTTCTTTCACTTATTGAAAACCCTTCTGAAAAAGTAAAACAATTACAAGAAAGGATAAAGGAGCAGGAAACAAATGGATGATCATAAATTTTGCTTTATTTGCTGCAGTAATAACATGATGTCGTTAGAAGAATGTTTATTATATATTCACCGCCTTTATGTGCCAGAGGGATATTCCATTGAGACATTAAGTATTGAGGATGCCTCCTCGATGACTTCTGGATATAATGAAGGAATGAAAGCATCGAATGCAGTTTATAAAATTTATTTACATCAGGATGTGCGTATTGTAAACCGTCATTTCCTAGAAGATATTTTAAAAGTATTCAAGACAGATGAAAACATAGGAATGATTGGTATGGTAGGCACAGAAAAGATGGCCATTGATGGGATGATGTGGCATAATTACCGCTTGGGAGCTCTTTATGGGGAAACAAATATTGAAAAAAACTATGGAGATTATATGTTTTCCTTAGAAGATGGAATCTATGATGTGGATGCCATTGACGGCTTTTTAATGGTAACGAGAAAAGATTTGCCTTGGAGGGAAGATCTGTTTGATGGATGGGATTTCTATGACATTTCTCAAAGCTTTGAAATGAAAAGGGCAGGATATCGAATTGTTGTTCCAGGGCAAGCAAACCCTTGGTGCGTTCATGATGATGGAATTATCAGTTTGCGAAATTATGATTTTTATAGAAAAAGATGTCTGAAAGAATATAGGGAGTTTTTTGAATAGTCGTGAATAGATTAAAAAAATTTGTGTTGGTTACAGATGAAAAAACAACATTTCTAGGAAGTTTGATAAGGGAGCTTTTGTATAGGGAGCTGGACAAGGAAGGTATGGAGGTTATCAAAGTGGACTTGTCTAAGGAAGATATTTATGCTCCATGTATGGAAGCCTTCTATTTAATGGATCCAGACATTATTCTCACTTTTGACATGGCTGGATTTTTTTTGTATGATGAGAGAAAAGAATTGATATATAATTCTGTATACAGTTATTGTATTCATATTTTGACAAAAGCGCCCTGGTATTATCCAGATCAGCTTCTAAGAAGAATGAATTTTCCTACTACTTTTTATGTAAGAAGTGAGGAGGAGGCAGATTATCTGCTCTCCTGTTATGATAACGTACTGGATGTAAGAGTCCTGTCTAACGCTTGGGAGAAAGGCCTGTTTTCAGGTATATTTCTGGAGTCTTCCCCCAAAAGGAGACAGCTCTTTATAGGAGATTATAAAGATCCAGAAAGTTTCAAGGCATCTTTAAGAAATCTTCCTGAAGCTTTTAAAAAAATGGGAGAAAGTATATGGAAGCAATGGGAGAGAGCTAAGGACTATTATCACTTAAAAATTATACATTATTTAGAAAAGGCAAATTGCTCCTATTCCATGGAAGAAGTCATTGAATTGGCTATATTATTTAGGGGTATTCCTGCTTCTTATGAGATGAAAGAAAAGGAGCAATATGTAAAAGAAAGAGAAGTAAGCGTTTTGGGAGAAGGCTGGGAGAAATGTCCAGTTAAGGGTTCTCACATTTTACAAGAAGTAAAAATAGAGGAGCTCTTTTTTTCTCATGAATTAACGCAATGGATTATTTCCTCAATTCTTACAGGATAATTATGATATTGTTTTACTTTCTCATAGCCTCTTTTTGCAATTTGAAGCCGCTCTTTTTCATGGGTTAAATAATAATTTGTTTTTTCTAAAAGATCCTCGTAATCTTCATAATAAACAAAATCAATGTCTGGCTGGAAGAAATCAAGAAAATCAGCTTGAAAGTTTGTTAATAAAAAACCACCGCATCCCATTATGTCCATGGCGCGAAGAGGGATGCCTGTTTGAATGCTCCTTAAGGTAATGTTTAAATTAATTTTGGAATGTTTAAAAACAAAAGGCATTTGAGTATAATAGTCAATTTCTCCTCGATTGTCAACTTTAGGTAGAAAAGGAGAGGGCTCTTTTGTGTATAGGGCTACAGAATATTGTTGTGATAACATGGATAATATTTCCTGACGTTCTATTTCTGTTGTTTTTCTTGCAAGAAAATAGTGAGCATACGTCCAGGAGACATTTTCAAAACCATCTAAACTGGGGGTTACTGGATAAGACAGAATCATATCTGTCAAAATTTTTTCTGTTAAGCATTTTTCCAGCAAAAATTCTCCATAAATTCTTTTTTGGCAGGAGATAAGAGCTTCAAGAAATCCTTTTGTATAGTTGGAGATCCCCTCAAAGCGATTATAAAGCTGGTTTTTCTTTTCGGAATAGAGGGAGCCTACGAAGGAGATAGGAGAACGGTAACGTTTTATTTTTGAGGGAACATTGGGCAGAGAATCATATCGTTCCACATTGGCTGCAAGGGGAAGATAATAGACTGTTTGGAAGCCTTTTGACGCTAGTTCTAAATAAACAGCTTTGTCAAAGAGAAAGACATAATTACATGGATTTTCTAAGGAATATGTGTAAAGCTGTATAAAGGGACTGTCATAAACCCAAGAAACATATTTTACATTGGATATCATCGCTGCCTTGGAGATGACAGGATAGTAATTAAAGGAAAAAATAAAATCAATAGGGCGACAGGAAGAAATTTTTTCAATTATTTCCCTTTGTAATTGTTCATTATCTCTTGTGTTTTTTTCATTGGAAAAGGGAATGTATACTATTTTATGGCCAGCTCTTTTCAAATGATAGATAATGTCTTCATTGCCAAAACTGTTCCAGTCAATAAATAGAATTCTCATTATGGAAATTCTCCTTCCTTATCTAGTGGGGGATTCACTTATCTGCTTAAAATAGTCTTTTGGGAAAGTATACTGTATTTTATCCTTCAAGTAAATACAGATAAGAAAAATTAGGGAAAAAACAATGAAAATGGAAAGGGAAAGGGTGTGCTAAATGTCCGTATTATTTATACACAGTGACAAGATTGTTTTGTCCGATATTCCTTGGGGACTGTTGGAACTTGGAATGGAGGTGGAAATTTACGATGAAACTATTACAATTCAGTCGAATATTCAGGAGGAAGAGAATATGCTTTCTTCGTATTTGGAGAAAAAAAAGTATGAGTTTGTCATATCCCATAATTATTCTCCCACAATATCCAATGCCTGTAAGATACAAGGAGTGAAGTATGTGTCTTGGATATTTGATTCCCCTCTTATGGAATTATACGAAAAAAGCGCTTATAATTCCAATAATTATATTTTTGTTTTTGATAAAGCCCAGTATGAAAGAATGAAAAAAAGAGGGTTGGGGCATTTATATCATTTACCCCTTGCAGCCAATGTGGCAAGGGCTTCTACTATTGCAGTAGAGGAAGAAGATGTAAAAAAATATAGCTGTGACATTTCCTTTATTGGAGGACTTTACAGAGATAACAGCTATAATTTAGACATCCACAGATTTTCCAGTTCTATAAAAGAGTATTTAGATAAGATAATTATGGAAAATGCCTTTCAGTGGGGGGGCTCTTCCTCTATATTTGGGGCAGTGACAAAAGAGATTTTTAAAGATATGTCAGAAACGCTCTACTTATTTTATCCCTTGACAGAAGCTCCTGAATATACAGTGGAAGTGCTGTATATTGTTCGCAAAATAGCGGAGATTGAGCGAATATGCATTTTAAATGCCTTGGCGTTGAATCACCATGTATGTCTTTATACAGGAAGTAATACAGAAGACTTAGAAAATGTAATGGTTCATCCTCCCGTTTCCTATGATGGAGATGCGCCGAAAATATTCCATTTAAGTAAAATTAATTTGAATATTACCCTTCGTTCCATTGAGACAGGCATTCCTCAAAGAGTGTTTGATATTATGAGCGTTGGAGGTTTTGTAATGAGCAACTATCAGGAAGAACTGGCAGAACGGTTTGTGCCAGATGTGGAAATTGTAATGTTTAAAAATATGGAGGAGCTAGTTCGAAAGGTGAACTATTATTTAAAGCATGAGGAAGAGAGGCTAAGGATTGCTATGAATGGATACAAAAAAGTAAGAGACTATTACTCTTATCCCAAGGCTTTATCAAAGATAATAGAAACAGTGAGAGGGGAGGAGGGAGATTTGTAGATGAAAGGTTTATTTGTGCGTTGGGAAGTAGATTTAATGGACATTCCCTGGGGACTTATGGAGCTGGGGGAGGAGGTGGAGCTTTATCCTGCTTTTGTCCAAATGCAAGTTCCAAGAAAAGAAGAAGAGGCAGTCTTATCAAACTATTTAAAAGAAAACAACTATAGCTTTGTAATTACTCATAATTTCTCTCAAACTGTTTCCAATGCCTGTATGGAAAATAAAGTGAAATATGTATCCTGGGTTTTTGATTCTCCCCAAATTCACTTATATTCCCAAGCAGCATTCAATGACTGTAATTATATTTTTGTTTTTGACAAAAACCAGTATGAGAGAATGAAAAGTAGGGGACTTTCCCATTTATTTTATTTGCCTTTGGCAGCCAATGTATCCAAAATATCTATGCTTCCCATTTCAGAGGAAGATGAAAAAACATATAGTGCAGATATAACCTTTGTAGGCAGTTTATATGAGAAAAATCATTACAACGAAGAAGCAGGATTCTTTTCAAGAGAGATAAAGGAATCCATAGATTCCATTATTTTAAAGAAAGCAATGCATTGGGAGAAAGGAAGGGAATTTTTTGGAAGTTTGACAGAAGCAGAAGCAGAAGGGCTCCTAACCTATGTGAAACCTTTCAAAGAATATGAGGTGGAACTGTCCTACTTTATGGAATTATACTATATTGCGCGCAAAGTGACAGAAATTGAAAGAATATGTGTTTTAAATGGTTTGGCAATCCAACATCAGGTGGACTTGTATACAAACAGTGAAAGTTATGCTTTAGAAAATGTACGTATACATGGAAAGATAGAGTATGAAAAAGCGCCGAAAATATATCACTACAGTAAAATTAATTTAAACATGACTATGCGATCTATTGAGACAGGGGTTCCCCAAAGGGTTTATGATATTATGGCAGCTGGTGGATTTGTTTTAAGCAATTTTCAGGAAGAAATGGAAGAACTCTTTGTGCCAGACAAAGAAATTGTATTTTTTCATACTATGGAAGAATTAATTGAAAAGGTTCATTATTATTTAAAACATGAGGATATAAGAAAACAGATCGCAATAAATGGATATAAAAGAGTTAAAAAAGATTACTCTTATCCAATAGCACTAAAAAAAATATTGGAGATTATAAAATGAAAACGCTCATAATAACAAATAGAGAAAGATTTCCAGAACAGGAGAAAAGAAGTTCTCAGCTTTTAAAGAGCCTAAATAAAGTGGGAATAGAAGGAGAAATATATAATATTTGTAAGGACAAACCATTGCATATACAGTTTTTTGAAATTCAAAAAATAAAGGTTCCGTTAATAGTAAGTTTTGACTTTGCCGGATTTGAATTTCGCACAGAGCAGGAAGAAATATCCTTAAATTTGTTATATGGGAGAATTGCCTATATCCTTCTAAATCATTGGAAAATTTATGAGAATTCATTAAAGGAGAGAATGAATTTTTCTATGTTTGTCTATTGCCAAGGGGAGGAGGAAGCAAAAAAGGTAGGACAGGAGTTTCCTAATGTTCCAAATGTAGGATTTTACGAAGGAAAGAGAGAGAAAATCCAGTGGAATACCCTTATTGAGAAAATATTATTGGATACAGAATTGGAGATGATTCGATGAAACTTTTACTTCTGGAATGGAGTGCCTATACCCAAAAGGATGTAAACGAGATACTAGGGGAAAATCATGTACAATTTAAGTCAGTTAGTTATTGCTTTGGGGATAAAAACAAAGATGACTTTTTTCTCCATCGATTTGGAACATATTTATCTCTTGATCAGTATGACGCTGTTTTTACAGTCAATTATTTTCCCCTTGTAGCAATAGCATGTCAGAATAAGGGAATACCTTATCTTTCCTGGAGTTATGATAATCCTTTAAATGTACCGGAGATTGAAAAGACCTTAGGGTTGGAATGTAATTATGTATTTTTATTTGACAAAATCCAAGTAAAACAATACAGAGATAAGGGATTTAACAACGTATATCATCTCCCCCTTGCAGTCAATACAAAAAGACTTAAAAGGATAAGCCTTTCCTCCTCTGATTGGAAAAAATACAAAGGAGATATTTCCTTTGTAGGAAAGCTTTATCCTTCAGCTTTTTTAGACTTATTAAATCCCTTAAATGATTATATGACAGGATATTTGAAAGCTTTAGCAGACGCTCAGTTTAAAGTATATGGATATTATTTTTTGGATGAACTTTTGACGGATCCCTTAATGGATGAATTGAACAGTCAATATAAACAACAGCTGGGAGAAGGAAAGTTTCAAATAAGTAAGGAACAGCTTTCTTACGCAGCTGCCAGCTTTCTAACAAGACAGGAACGGGTTCTTTTGCTGGGAATTTTATCAAAATACTATGAGGTGAATTTATATTCTAGAGAAGAGCATCCTGCTCTTTCAAAGGTAAGCTATAGGGGAAGCGCCAAATACTTAGAAGAAATGCCTAAAATATTTATGGCAAGTAAAATTAATTTGAACATTACTTTAAAAATTCTACAGACAGGGATTCCCCTTAGAGCTTTGGATATTTTGGGGGCGGGAGGTTTTTTGCTCTCCAATTATCAAGAGGAGCTGGCCCAATATTTCATACCAGAAGAGGAATTTTCTTGTTATACAAGCATAGAGGAAGGGATAGAAAAGGCAGAGTATTATTTGAAAAATGAAGAGGAGAGAAAAAAAATAGCTCAAAGAGGGTTAGAGAAGGCCAGTTCTGAATTTTCTTATGAAAAAAGATTTCAGGAAATGTTTCGAATTGCTGGAATCTAAAGGGCAGCATTCTTTGCCAGCAAGTTTAGGAAATGGCCCCTTTTAAATGAAAGGAATGGTTTTTAATGATTCGATTTTGTGAGAAAGAAGTGTTTGAAGTAAAGAAGGGCGAACTCCCTTCTTTGGAGCTGCAAAACTTTTTTTCAGAGGAACAAAAAGAAGATATTATCGTAGTTAATGATGGGGAAGAATTTTATGGAATTATTACATTTGAAAGTGTAGATAAAGGGTCAAAAGAACTTATTCAAAGGGAGTGGGTTTTATTGGATGAAAATGTTTTGGATATGGCAGCTTCCTTTTTTCATGAAAATAAGAACATAAGATGGCTTCCTGTTATGAATAAAAAAGGAGAGCTCGTTTATTTTTGCTTTGATGATACTTCGACGGAAATGGTAAGGGATATGGAAACCCTTCGTTTTTTAGAGAGAAAGAAAAAGGGCTCCTTATTTTTTAAGGTAGATCCAGAAATGCAATTTATTCTTATTGTAGGATTCAATGAATTAAGTTTTGAACTTTTTAAATTTTTATCAAAGGAAAATTTTCCAGTTTACATTTTAGATATAGGGGAAATAGGAGAAAATACAATAGAAAGTATGTGGAAAAAATTTCCGAATACAGCCCCCTACTTGAAAACGATGGAAGAAATTATGGCTTTAGAAGAAAAAGAAGGATATATAGCTGGTATGATAGAAGACAAGATTCTAAAGCTAGGGGAGAAACCTATTGATTTGGGGATGCATTATTTGATATTGTCCAAGATTGGAAGTTTATGTAGGGAAATAGAAGACAGTCTCACTGTCTCTTTTTTGAAGAATAGGAAAGTTTCGGCTTTTATTTGTCATATACCTTATGCTAATGAGTTAAAGGAGGTTACTGTTTTAGAAAAGGAAAGGATTCAAAATAGGGAAGGATTGGGGATAAAACCTCCCAATGATATAAGAAAACTTGCCATGTTTTTTAGAGTGTATGGAGAAGAAACATGTAAATACTTATGGCAAAGGAAAGCAGTTGTGGATGAGGAAAAGTATTTTGAAAGGATGCTCAGAGGAAAATGTGTAAAAACAGCAATAGAAGATTGGAGAGATAACAAAATTTATGTCATTGGTCCTTGTATTGCCCAAGGTTTTGGAGTGCGGTTTGAGAATAGCTTACTTGGCCTTTTACAAGAAAAAATAGATAAATTTTATCCAGGCAAATATACAGTCTTGTCCATGGTAAATGAGATGAGCTCTCCCATGGAAAATATTTTTGATACAATAAAAAGTATTCCCTTTTTGGAAAACGATATTGTTATTTTTATTAACCATTATACGGGAATAAAGAAAATGCAAGTTCCTTTTAAGGTAGGAATGGATCTGGATTTAACAGAAATATATAATGATAGACATGACGAATGGTTTTTTGAAGAAACATTACACACGAATAAAAAGGCAAATGAAGTCATTGCTCAAAGTCTGTATGAAAAATTACTCTTGGAGCATTTACAAAAAATCCAATGGACAGGCAATCAGACTCTTCTTTGGAGTGGCAGATTATTAGGACCAATCGAAGAGCAGCAGCTGGAAAAATATATAAAGGAAATTAGTAAAAAAGCAGTTTCTGTAAAGGGGAGGGGTAAAACAGGGGCTATTGTCATGAACTGCAACCCATTCACCTTAGGACATCAGTATTTAATCGAAAAAGCCTTATCTTTTGTGGATGTTTTATATCTTTTTATTGTGGAAGAGGATAAGTCTAAGTTTACCTTTCACGATAGAATAGAGATGGTAAGGAGGGGGATCAAACAATATCCTAGCGTGGTTGTGCTGCCAAGCGGGAAATTTATCCTTTCCATAAGAACACTACCCACTTATTTTTCAAAAGAAAAATTACAGCATTTGCAAATTGATGCAACAGAAGATGTGGAGATTTTTGCAAAATATATTGTTCCGGTGCTAAATATTGATATAAGATTTGCGGGAGAAGAGCCTTTGGACAAAATTACGAAACAGTATAATGAGGCAATGGAAAGGGTTTTAACAAGTTATGGAATAAGCTTTATGGAAATTCCAAGAAGGGAAGATTCTGAGGGAGTCATTAGCGCATCGAGAGTTAGAAGACTTATGGAAGAAAATAAATGGGAGGAACTAAAATTCCTTGTGCCTGAGACAACTTACCAATATCTTGAAGAACATTATCTATAAGGGAGTTGCTTTCATAAATTTTATAATGATCTATAAGGGGTGTTTTTTTATGCGCAAAATACCGATAGATCTATTATAGCTTTCATGGTATACTATTATATATAAAAAGGAAGAATAACGTTGAAAAGAAAAGTATTAATAACAGGCTCCAGCGGATTTGTGGGAAAAAATATAAAAGAATATTTAGAAAGCCGTAAGGAAGAGTACCAGCTTTACTGTCCTTCCAGTAAAGAATTAAACTGTATTGATGAGGGAGAGGTAGAGAGATATATTAAGGAACATTCTTTTGACTATATTTTACACTTTGCCGTTTATGGAGACGGAGTTGACAAAAGCAAGGATGGAACAAAGGCTTTGGAATATAACCTGCGTATATTTTTAAATTTTTATAAGCAGGCGGATTTTTATGGAAAGATGTACTATACTGGGTCAGGCGCAGAATACGATAAACGATTTGATATTGTGAATGTAAGGGAAGAGGAAATCGGAAGATCCATTCCCATTGACCAGTATGGACTTATGAAATATACCATACATCAAATGATTGAAAAAAGCAGAAATATATATAATTTCAGGCTCTTTGGAATTTTTGGAAAGTATGAGTACTATCCTTTAAAATATATTTCCAACGTTTGCTGTAAGGCAATTAAAGGCCTTCCTCTTTCTATGAGGCAAAATGTTTACTTTGACTATTTATGGGTAGAAGATTTTTGCAAAATGGTAGAGTTTTTTCTCAATCATGAGCCGAAGTTTCACACCTATAACATGGTATCTGGAGAAAAAATCAGTTTGAAAGAGATCTGCCATAAGGTAGTGGAAATCAGTGGAAAAGATATACCAATCTATATATGTAAACAAGGGATGGCCAATGAATATACAGCGTCAAATGCTAGATTTATGGAAGAATGCAAAGATTTTTCTTACACGAAGGCAGAAAGTGCCATAGAAAAGCTGTATCACTGGTACCAGGCTAATGAAAAGGAAATTGATTTGTACAAACTAATTTATTAGGAAAGAAGATTTCACTATGAAACTGCAAGATATGTTTTTATCAGAAACGGAAAGTATTAAACAGGCAATCCAGAGATTGGAGGAAGTGCGTTGCAAGGTTGTCTATGTCGTAAAAGGAAAAAAGCTTCTGGCATCTATTTCCGACGGAGACATTCGCAGATTTACATTGAAGGCGGGAGACATTAATGAAAAAGTATCCAGCATTGCCAACTACTCTCCCTGGACTTGTAATGAATATCATAAGGATGAATGGAAAAAGATTTTTCGGGAATCAGAGTTGTACTCAGTGCCAATTATTAATTTAAACAGAGAAATTACAGGAGTTGTATTTCGAGACGGAACAGTAATAAGAGAACAGGAAAAAATGGACATTCCTGTCGTGATGATGGCAGGGGGAAAGGGGACAAGACTTCATCCCTATACAAAAATTCTTCCAAAGGCTTTGATTCCTATTGGAGATATACCTGTTTCCCAACATATTTTGAACCGTTTTTTTGAATGTGGGTGTAAGGAATGCTTTATGATAGTGAACCACAAAAGGGGTATGATACAGTCCTACTTTGAAAACATTGATAGAGACTATTCCTTGGAATATATAGAGGAAGAACAGCCTTTAGGGACAGGAGGGGGATTAAGTCTCTTAAGGGGAAAGGTAAATAAAGATTTCATTTTAACAAACTGTGATATTTTAATTGATGCAGATTATACAGCAATATACCATATACATAAGAAAAAGCATAATTTTATTACAATGGTGTTATCAGAATATAAAGCGGATATCCCTTATGGAGTTGTCTCCATTGATAAGGAAAACAATTACGTAGGAGTGATTGAAAAGCCTACGTATCAATATTTTATTAATACAGGCGTTTACATTGTCAACCCTAAGGTGATTGATGAGTTGGAGGAGAATAAACCCATAAGTTTCCCTGATATTATAGAGTATTATAGGGAAAAGGGAGAGAAGATTGGATGCTATATTGTAAACGAGTCTGCCTATATGGACATGGGACAGTTTGAGGAACTGGAAAAAATGAAGGAAAAACTCAATGTTTAAGAAAGTGGAAAGGCAGGGGATTAAAAATGATAAAGAGAGTGGCTGACGTAGTCATGGAAACATTAGTAGAGTTTGGTATAACAAAATGCTTCGCAGTAGTAGGAGGGGGAGCAATGCATTTGAATAATGCCATGCTTGTCTGCGAAAAGATGGATAAATATTTTCAACACCATGAGCAGGCATGTGCCATGGCAGCGGAAGCCTATGCCAAGTATAGCGGTAAGATGGCAGCAGTCTGCGTCACCTCTGGCCCTGGAGCTACCAACGCATTGACAGGAGTACTGGGAGCTTGGCAGGATAGTCTGCCTATGATTGTGATCTCTGGTCAAGTTCGGTATGAAATATCTATTCAAAAGTCAGGGATGCCCCTTAGATATCGGGGCATACAAGAGTATGAAATTATTCCAGCTGTAAAAAATATGACAAAGTATGCCATAATGCTTACAGATCCATTGGCAGTAAAGCGAGAAATAATAAAAGCTATTCAAATTGCAATGGATGGAAGAAGGGGGCCTGTTTGGCTGGATATTCCTCAAGATATTCAAAATGCAAGAGTTGAAGAAGAGGATTTTTATAAACCAGAAAAATATATGAGCCCTATTCCTCCTATAGTAGATGAAGAGGTAAAGGACGTGTTAGAGGCCCTCCAAAGGGCAAAGAGACCTTGTATTCTGGCAGGTTCAGGCATTGTCAACAGCCATTTAAGGGAGGAGTTTTCAGAATTTATAGACAAGATGCAAATACCAGCAATAGGCGGAGCTTGGGTTGTGGATAACTTTTATTTAGAGCATCCGCTTTATTTTGGATCTTCTGGAAATATTGGACCGCGGACAGGAAATTTTATTTTACAAAATGCAGATGCTGTTTTGGTTTTGGGAAATAGCTTAGGTTTTCGACAAACGGGTTTTAATCAAGAAGGGTTTGCCCCTTTTGCGCAGATTTATATGGTTGACGGGGATCCTTATGAGGCAAAAAAGCCAGGACTTAAAATAGAAAAATGGATATATGGAGATTTAAAATCCTTTTTCTATAAAAGCCTTACATGTAAACTAGATAATAAGGAGCATGAAGAATGGCTTACCTACTGTAACCATTTGAAAAAAGAGTTTACTTCTTTTGAAGGGGCCAAAGGGGCAAAGGAGTCAGAGAGAGTATGCATGTATTACTTCTGGAAAATGTTCCAAAAGTATGAACCTGAGGATAGTGTCTTGACATTGGGCAACAATACGGCCAATTCAGCAAAAATGCAAGTTGGCGTTTTAAAGAAGGAGCAGCGGGCAATGGGAAATTATAGCTGTGGCTCTATGGGATATGATCTTCCAGCAGCTATTGGAGCAGCTGTAGCTTCTGGGAAAAGGGTATTTTGTGTAACAGGAGATGGAAGCTTTATGATGAATTTGCAAGAGCTTCAGACAATGGTACATTATCATTTGCCTATTTCCATAGTCATTTTTAACAATGATGGTTATGGCGCTATCCGTCAGACAAGTAAAAGTTTTTTTAATGGGGCTTATATTGGGGCAAGTCCTGACACAGGAGTAAGTTTTCCGGAATTTGAAAAAATTGCCAAAGCTTTTGGGTTTCAGTATATGTGCTGTGAAACAAATGCTCAAGTGGAAGAGACACTAAAAAATTTCTTTGCATCTAAAGAAAGGGTGCTTTTAGAAGTTATGCAGGCATTTGATGATCCGGTAATTCCGAAAGTGATGTCAAGATTAGATGAGAATGGAAAAATGTTAACTCCTGCTTTGCAAGACTTGTATCCATTTTTAAAGAAAGAGGAATTAGAAAAATGGATGCTTTAAGAGATAATTTAAAAAAACTTATGAAACATTGAGAATTAGTCCAGTAAAAGGGCTAGGAGGTATGGAGATGGAAGACATTATTTTAGTTGGATCTGGAGGACATGCAAAGGGAGTTATTGATACAATAGAAAGGCAAAGCAAGTATCGTATTGTTGGATTAATAGAGAAAGAGGAAAATAAAGGGAAAAAATATAAAAATTATGAAGTGATTGGCAGTGATGATGATCTGGAAAAGCTTTTTTTGAGTGAGGGGGGGGGTAAAAAATGCATTTATATGTATGGCATATTTAGGAACCTCTGATGTTCGAACTCGTTTGTATTACCGTTTGAAAGAAATTGGTTTTCATTTACCTGTTGTTATTGATGAAACGGCAGTAATTGCAGAAAGTGCACAAATAGGAGAAGGCTCTTACATTGGGAGGAATGCAGTAGTTAATGGAGATGCAAAAGTGGGGAAAATGTGCATTATTAATAATGGCGCTGTATTAGAGCATGATTGTGTGCTTGGTAATTTTTCTCATCTTTCTGTAGGGGCTATTGCATGTGGCGTTGTAAAAATAGGTGAAGAAACTTTCGTTGGGGCAAACGCAACGATTTTACAATGTCTCACTGTGGGGAACAACGTAAAGATTGGTGCAGGAGCAATCGTGCTAGGGGATGTTCCAGATTCCTGTACGGCCTGTGGCGTGTGGAAAAACCTTGAATAGACAGAAGGGATATCCATATGCCGTAAAAGAATGAAGCGCTGTTGATACGGCAGAATGGAGATGACAATGAAGAAAATATTTATCATAGCAGAGGCAGGAGTCAATCATAATGGAAGTATGGAGACTGCGAAAAAGTTAGTAGATGTAGCTGTCAAGGCAGGAGCAGACGCAGTAAAGTTCCAAACATTTCAAGTGAAGAACCTCCTTTGCGAGAAGACAAAGAAACCAGAATATCAGGTGCGGATGACAGGGGGAGAAGAAACCCAGTATGAAATGTTGAGAAAATTAGAACTTCCCCATGAGGCTCACTTTGAGCTCCTTGATTATTGCAAGTCAAAGGGTATTTTATTTCTATCCACACCTTTTGACATAGAAAGTATTGAGTTTCTGGATCAATTAGGCATAAATATTTTGAAAATTCCTTCTGGAGAAATTACAAACTATCCTTACTTAAAACGGATAGGAGAAAAGAAAAAAGATGTTATACTGTCAACAGGAATGAGCCAAATGGAAGAAGTAAAAGAGGCAGTAAGAGTTTTAAAAGAAAATGGAGCAAAGGAAATAACAATACTTCATTGCAATACAGAGTATCCAACGCCTATGAAGGATGTGAACTTGCTGGCAATGAAAACAATGGAAAGAGAACTTCAGCTTCCAGTAGGTTATTCTGACCATACAGAAGGCATTGAGGCAGCCATTGGCGCAGCGGCTTTAGGAGCTGTTGTAATAGAGAAGCATTTTACATTAGACAAAAATATGGAAGGACCAGATCATAAAGCGAGCTTAGAGCCAGATGAGCTAAAAGAAATGGTTCGCTCCATTAGAAATATAGAATTTGCCTTAGGGGACGGAAAAAAAATTACTTCAGAATCAGAGAAAAAAAATATAGAGTTTGTTAGAAAAAGCATTGTTGCTTCAAAGAAAATAGAAAAGGGAGAAGTTTTTTCAGAGGATAATATAACAACAAAAAGACCAGGTTATGGGGTTTCTCCCATGAGGTGGGATGAAGTAATTGGAACAAAGGCAGACAGAGACTATGAGATAGACGAAATGATTATATTGTAATATTGGTAGTTTGCAGAGCATGTTACCTAGCGTCTTAGGGCGATTGTACTTGCTCCTAACTTCCTAGGCTGGGCAAAGAATGGGGGATGAAGTGATGAGAGAAAAAATTTGCGTTATGACAGCCACAAGGGCAGAATATGGTTTGCTAAAAAGATTAATTGGAAAGCTCATAGAAAAGGAATATGATGTTCGAATTGCTGTTACAGGCATGCATTTATCTTCCTCTTTTGGATATACATTAAAAGAAATTGAGGAAGATGGATTTAAGGTTGATACAAAAATTCCTATTTTATCTAAGGAAGATACAGCAGGGGGCGTTTCCCAGGCAATGGCTGAAGCTATTATAAAATTTGCAGATTATTTTGCCGCTTCCAATCCAAAAATGTTAATTGTATTAGGGGATCGATTTGAGACATTGGCAGTTTGTATAGCTGCTATGAACGAGAGAATTCCCATTGTCCACCTTCATGGAGGGGAGACGACAGAAGGAGCTATTGACGAATGTATAAGACATGCCGTCTCTAAAATGAGTTATTTACATTTTACAAGTTGCGAGGAATATAGAAGAAGGGTTATCCAATTGGGAGAAGATCCCAATAGGGTGTTCAATGTAGGGGGACTGGGTGTAGAGAATATTGTTCATTTAAAAAAAATGTCAAAAGAAGAATTATTTAACCAGTTAAATCTTTCATGGAACAAAGAGACGCCATATGGAGTTGTGACTTTTCATCCAGTGACATTGGAAGAGGGAACTGGAGAAGGCCAGATGAAAGAGCTTTTATTAGCCTTACAGGAATTTCCCCAAATGAATTTTATTATAACAAAGTCCAATGCAGACGAAGGGGGAAGAAAAATGAATCAACTGTTGGAGAAATATGTGGAGGATACTCCCCATACAGCTCTTTTTGATTCCCTAGGAATGACAAAATATTTAAATGCAGTAAGAGGTGCAGAAATGGTTGTAGGTAACTCTAGCAGTGGTATACTAGAAGTTCCCTCCTTTCAGATTCCCACAGTAAATATTGGTGACAGACAAAAGGGGAGGATACAAGCATCCAGTGTAATCAATTGTATAGCAGACAGACAGGAAATTGTAAAGGCCATGAAAAAAGCATTGTCAAAGGAATTTAAAGAACTTGCTTCCACTGCTGTAAACCCTTATGGGGAGGGACAAGCAACAGATAAAATTGCTGATAAGATTGATAAATTTATGTCAGAGGGCTCTATTGATTTAAAGAAAACCTTTTACGATATAGGAGGGAAAGAAAGTGTTTAGCACAGAGAGACCATTAGTTTGCATACAAGGCTTAGGATTTGTGGGGGCAGCAATGGCAATTGCAGTAGCAAATGCAAAAAATAAAAAAGGCGAGCCCATATACAATGTAATCGGCATAGAATTGCCAAACGAGCAAGGAATAGAAAAGACAAATGCTATGAATAAAGGGATCTTTCCCTTTGAAAATGTAGATGAAGAACTGAGCAGAGCTCACAAAGAATGTGTTAAAAACAAAAATATGCTGGCAACAACAGATTCCCAATGGTTTGGAGAAGCAGACATTATTTTAAGCGATATTAATCTTGACGTAAGCTATAAAGAAGATAAAGAGCCGTACTTAAATTTGAAAATGTATAAAGAGGCAATGCACACAATAGGAAGTAAAATGAAAAAGGGCAGCCTTTTAATTATAGAAACAACAGTTCCACCAGGAACTTGTGAAAAGGTAATTAAACCAATTTTAGAGGAAGAATTTAAGAAAAGAGGGATAGAAAAGGAAGAGGTTTTATTAGCCCATTCTTACGAAAGAGTTATGCCAGGAGCAGATTATTATAACTCTATTGTAAATTATTGGAGAGTGTTTGCAGGCATTAATGATAAATCAGCAAATATGTGCGAAGAATTTCTATCCAATGTAATTCATGTAGAAAAATATCCACTGACAAGATTATCTTGTACAACTGCCTCAGAGACGGCAAAGGTATTAGAGAACTCTTATCGGGCTGTTACGATAGCATTTATGGAAGAGTGGGGACGCTTTTCAGAAAAGGCAGAATTTGATTTGTTTGAAGTAGTAGATGCTATTCGAATGAGACCAACCCATTCCAATATTCGACAGCCAGGATTTGGAGTTGGGGGATACTGTCTTACAAAAGATCCCTTTTTTGCAGCCCTAGGCGCAAAAGACATTTTAGAACTTTCAGGATTAGAATTTCCCTTTTGCACGAAAGCAGTGGAGATGAACAATGAAATGCCGATTGTATCTTTAGATAAAATACAAGAACTTTTAGGAGGAAGTCTCTTAGGGAAAAAAATATTAGTCCTTGGAGTAAGCTATCGTCAAGATGTGGGTGACACTAGATATTCACCAACAGAAATTTTTGCCAGGGAAGCAATGAGAAGAGAGGGAGAACTGACCTTTCAAGATCCCCTTGTAAGTGAATGGAGGGAAATGGGAATAAAAGTTAGGAAGGAAATACCTCCAAGTGATGGGTTTGATGCAGTTGTTTTTACAGTTGCCCATAAGGAGTATGCCCAGATAGATTTAAAGAGCTGGATTGGCGAGAATAATATATTAATATTTGATGCAAATCGAGTATTGACGAATAAGCAAATTCAAGATATAAGCCATGGACACTATAAGTTTGCAGGAATTGGAAGAGGAGGGCATAGAGTTTGAGAGCATTAATTACAGGAGGAGCTGGGTTTATTGGATATCATCTGGCAAAAGACTTGCTGGATCATCAGTATGAGATTACATTGGTGGATAATTTTGAACGAGGCGTAAAAGATTCCAATCTGGAAGAATTAGAGAAAAATAATAAGGTTACATTACTGTCTTTAGATTTACAAGACAGTGCAAGCTTTGAAAAATTAAAAGGAGAGTATGATTACATTTATCATTTAGCAGCCATTATAGGGGTGCAAAATGTACTAAATAAACCAGATGAAGTATTAAGAAATAATATGGTTCTTTTATTTAACGCCATTGATTTTGCAAAAAAACAGACCCAGTTAAAAAGGTTTGTCTTTGCTTCTACAAGTGAAGTTTATGGAGGGACACTTCAATATTTTCATATGGAAATTCCAACTCCAGAAAGTACTCCCCTAACGTTGACTCCTTTAGAACATCCAAGAACCTCTTATATGTTATCAAAAATATACGGAGAGGCTGTGATGAATCAGAGCAGGCTGCCTTTCACAATTATACGCCCTCATAATTTTTATGGACCTAGAATGGGAATGTCCCATGTGATTCCAGAGCTTTTAAGAAAGGCTTGGTTTGATGAAGGAAAAGGAAAGCTGGAAGTTTTTTCTCCTACCCATAAAAGAACCTTTTGTTATATTTCTGATGCAGTGGAAATGATAAGATTGCTGGCGGAAAGCCCAAAATCTCTGGGACAGGCTTATAATGTGGGAAATCAAGAGCCAGAAATAGCTATGGAGGCTTTAGCTGAGATTATTTTGAAAGCAGTGGAAAAACCTTATGAAGTTCAAAATATGGAAAACACATCAGGTTCCCCTGAACGTAGATGCCCCAATATGGAAAAGACAAAGGAATGTATTGAATTTACCCCAAAAGTTTCTCTAGAGGAGGGAGTTAAGAAGACTTTTGAATGGTATAAAGAGAATATATTTAGTGGGGCAGAGAGAGGAGCAAAATGATTTTTTTAGCAGAACCGAATTTGACGGGAAATGAGAGAAAATATTTAAACGAATGTATTGACACCACCTTTGTATCTTCCGTTGGAGCCTTTGTGACAAGGCTGGAACAAGGTGTGGCAGATGTTGTAGAGGCAAAGTATGCAACGGCTGTATCGTCAGGGACAGCAGGTCTCCATATGGCTTTACGGGCATGGGGGGTTGAGAGGGGAGAACTGGTCTGTATTCCGTCCTTTACTTTTATTGCAACGGCTAATGCAGTTGCCCACTGTGGAGCAGAGCCTTGGCTTATTGACGTTTCAGAAACATCCTGGACCATGGATCCTTCTGTATTAGAAAAGGAATTGGAAGAGAAGACATTTTCTAAAAATGGTCAGTGCTATCATAAGGAAACAGGTAAAAGGGTGGCGGCCATTATGCCTGTATATACTTTAGGACTTCCCGCAAAGATGGACAGGCTAAAGGAGATTGGGGAAAAATATCACCTGCCCCTTATTGCTGATGGGGCAGCAGCCATAGGAGCAAAATATAAGGGGGGTAATATAGGAAAGATTGCTGATGCCACAGTTTTTTCTTTTAATGGAAACAAAACAATAACATGTGGTGGCGGGGGAGCCATTGTGAGCGACAATAAAGAGCTTATAGAAAGGGCTAGACATCTGGCTACAACAGCAAGATGTGGTATAGACTATGAACATGACATGGTTGGCTATAACAATCGAATGACCAATTTGCAGGCAGCAGTAGGCTGTGCCCAGCTAGAGAGGGTTTATGAATTCGTAGACAAAAAGAGAAGGATTCGAAACTACTATAACAGCCAGTTAAAAGATATAAAAGAGGTTTCCCTTTTTCCGGATGAAGACTGGGCAGAGAGTGCATGCTGGTTTTCAGGTGTTGTCTTAGGAAAGAAATATAAGGTAAAAGATATATGTACTGCTTTAAAGGAGAAAGATATTGAGGCAAGAACCTTCTGGAAGCCAGTCCATTTGCAAAAACCTTACAAAGAGGCAGAAAGGTCCAATATGCCCGTGTCAGAAAGGATTTGGGAAGAAATACTAACCCTGCCTAGCTCCACTGGTATTCGGGATGAGGAACTAGAGTATGTTGTTACTACTTTAAAAAACATATTGAAGGGATAAAAGACCATTAAGAAGAAAGAGTTGTGAAAAGATATGTGGCATAGAAGTATTTTAGAGAGTGTAAAACAAGGAAAAAAGAGAGGATTATGTCTCTATGGAGCTGGTTATTGGGGAGAAGTAGCTTATAAAGTATTTCAAAATTTGGGAATAACCCCCAACTGTTACTGTGACGATAATCCAAAAAAGTGGAATCAGAAAAAAAACGACCTTCCTGTATACTCCTTAGAAGAAGGAGTGGAAAAGTACCCAGATGCAGTTTATATTGTTTGCATTGATGAGACGAAAAAAAAGGGCTCCTGGGACAGAAATAAGCAAAAGCATATGGTGGAGCGTTTAAAAAGTCTAGGTGTGTATGATAGAAATGCAGAACTTCGTATACTATATTATGTCTTTCTTTTGGATATAGACAGTGTGGAGCAAGTTGGAGAAGACAGAGAAAAAGAGGAAAGCATAAAACAGGAGGATATCCAAAACATCATTTTGTTTAATAATATGTCCAATTCTGGAAGTTATTATTTGGAGCAGCTCCTTGACGGACATAGAAATATATTATGTCTGCCTTATAGCGAAACCCTGGAAAATGTCTATGTGAATAGAATGCAATATTTAGAAGGGGACGAGCTTCTTATTGAGATGACGGCGCAGATGCTTGGATATCTCCACTCAGAATATGAAGACTTGTACTGCGTAGGACAACATAGGTTTCAAGGTTATTGTGTAAATAAAGAGGGGAGATTTATCAAAGATGTTTATGTGGATCCCACCACATTTGTACAGCAGTTAAAATTTCAGTTAGGAGATAACAGGAAGTTAAAGTCTTATGCCCATATGTTAAAAGTATACTTTGCAGCTTACAATAACTGTATAGGAAAGAAAAAGGAAAAAGATATAGAGTATTGGATTTTCTACCATATGCATCTGCCTAATTACGATGCATCAACAATGTATACCCACTTAAATCCTGATGAATTTAAAAGAGTGGAAAATTTAATGATTATTAGAGAACCTGTACAGCATTGCTATTCCTGGATTAGGCGTTTTGTTATGAAAGAGGAGAATAATGCCGCAGTGAAAAAAGAGGCTTTTTCTCATATTATAAATAGTGAATTGGGAACTATGCTGGAAAGGAAAAAAGGATTTGAAAATGTAAAGGCTATTAAATTTGAGGATTTAAAGAGTCAACCAGAAGAGACATTAAAAAGTTTATGCAGATGGTTAGACATACCTTATACGGATTCTTTAAGATCTACAACGGTTAATGGCATTGAGATTTATTTTCCGGCTCTTACTCCAGAAGGAATCAAATATATTACAGGTAATGATCAAACTCCTGTAGCTCCTGTAAGATTTTCAGAAGTTATGACTTTATGGGATGAAACAAGGCTGAATATGATCTTCTCTTCCTTTAAAAAAGCTTATGGATATGAAAATTCTGTACCTGAGTTTTTAGAATTTAGCAGGGAACAATTAAAAGATCTTTTAAAAAAGGATTTTAAATTTGCAACATTGGTGGAGGAGCTTATTTCTGAAAAAGGCACAGAGAGTGAGAAATACAATGTAAATGAGTGGATAAAGGAGTTTTTTTTGGAGTATATAGATTCCCACCAGAAAGAGAAAGAATATTATTCATGTATTTTGCCAGAGGATTGAGAGATAGGCCAAGAAGGAGAGAAGGTGATCAAAAATGCTTACATTGGGCACAAAGGCAGAAACATTGAAGAAACTTTACGGGAAACTGTCTTATGGGGAAGTGCTCCCTCAAATTTCCTTTACAGTTAAAGAGTGGAAGGAAGAGAAAAGCTGCTATTGGAAAAGGGTTTTGGAACAATGGGGTGATGGAAAGGTTATTGTGCGAAGCAGCGCTTTAAATGAGGATACAGCAGAAGAATCCCAAGCTGGAAAGTTTGAATCCATTGGGGATGTTAAGGGAAAAGAAGCTTTTGAAAGGGCAGTGAGTCAGGTAATTCAATCCTTTGAAGACAATAATGAGGAAAACCAAGTTCTCGTACAGCCAATGTTAGAGCAAGTAAAAATATGCGGCGTGGCCTTTACAATGGAGCCAAGTACATTAGGAAATTATTATGTGATCAATTATGATGAAACAGGTTCCACCTCCTCTATTACTTCAGGAACAGGAAAGGCCCACAAGCTTTTTTATTTTTTTAAAGGGAGGGATGATGTTCATGTCCCATCTCAAATGGGTAAGTTATGTAAAACATTAGAAGAACTGGAAAAATTGTTTGGCCAGGAAAACTTAGACGTGGAATTTGCCATAACAGAAGAAGATAAATTATACATTTTTCAGGTAAGAACATTGTGCATTACAGGAGAGGCTCTCGACTATGAAAGGCAGAGAAGAGAGCTTGAGAGAATTGAAATAAAAATAAAAAGGGCTCAATCTCATAAGCCCTTTCTGTGTGGCAATAAAACCATTTATGGAGTAATGCCAGACTGGAACCCAGCGGAAATGATTGGAATCCGTCCTAAGCCGTTGGCTATGTCTCTCTATCAGGAAATCATAACGGACAGTGTTTGGGCATATCAAAGAGATAATTATGGTTACAGAAATTTGCGAAGTTTTCCCCTCATGGTAGATTTTTGCGGATTGCCTTATATTGATGTGAGAGTTAGTTTTAACTCCTTTGTCCCAGCCCAGTTAGATGAAAAAATAAGTGAAAAGCTGGTAAATTACTATATTGAGCGATTAATAGAAGATCCTTCCAAACACGATAAAGTAGAATTTGATATTGTATTTTCCTGTTATACTTTGGATTTACCTCAACGTATTTCCATATTGAAAGAGTATGGATTTACAAAGGAGGAAGTAGAGGAGATTATTTCTTCTTTGAGAAATGTTACAAATGATATTATAAATCACCAGACAGGCTTGTGGAGAAAAGATTATGGAAAAATTGAAATTTTAGAAAGCCGATATGAAGAAATACTTAACAGTGATATGGAGGACATTGAGAAAGTTTACTGGCTTTTAGAAGACTGTAAAAGATACGGAACTTTACCATTTGCAGGACTTGCAAGGGCAGCCTTTATTGCTGTACAGATGCTGCGCTCCATGGTCACAAAAGGAATTCTTCAGGAAGAAGATTACCAGGCTTTTATGAACGATGTAAACACGATTAGCTCCAATATGAATCAAGACTTTATGACCCAACCTAGGGATATTTTCTTAAAAAAATATGGTCATTTAAGACCAGGCACCTATGACATACATTCAAAACGTTATGATGAAGCTCCAGATTTATATTTTGACTGGAATAAAGAAATAGAAGAGAAGGCAGAAGAGAAAAGAACAAATTTTCGATTGTCTTTAGAACAAATGCATACATTGACAGAAGCTTTAAAGGAGAATGGACTAAGCGATAATATACTAGAATTAATGGATTTTATAAAGTCGGTTATTGAAGGCAGGGAATATGGGAAGTTTATATTTACAAAGAACTTAAGTAAGGCAATTCAAATGATAGGGGAAATAGGAAAGGAATACGGTTTTTCTAAGGAAGACTGTTCCTATTTGGACATTCAGACAGTGAGAGGATTGTATGCATCTACAAAAGATGAAAAAAATAGTTTTTGCCATTCCATTGAAAGGGGAAAGGAAGCTTATAAAATAACAAAAGCCATTACCTTGGCTCCAGTCATTATTCATCCATGGGATGTATGGCAGTTTTACTATCCAGATACAGAACCTAATTACATTACCTTAAAAATTGCAAGGGGAAAGGTAAAAGTGTTAGAAAGCCAGGAAGAAATGAAAGACATGGAAGATAAAATTTTGTTAATTCCCAGTGCAGATCCAGGATATGATTGGATTTTCTCCTGGGGAATTAAAGG
>CANOLZ010000001.1 GCA_947567075.1 uncultured bacterium | reverse complement strand
GACATATGCAACACAAATAAATAAACCTTGCTGCTGAATTTAAGATTTTTTTAGATAACACTCCCTTCAACAATATCTTCAATACTTCCACATCAAAAATACTACACTTTATGTTTTATAGTTTTTTTATGTCTCTTTTTTTTAAAAAGTGATAATGCCATATCTGAACAATGATGTATACATCTATAACAATTTATACATTTTTGCCTATCAATAACAGGATATCCTAAATGTTGCCCAATCCATTTGTTAGGATAATTAATGAATCCATACAACTTATATTTAGGTTTATTGAAATTCATATTATCTTCCTTTATAAATTCATTAATGTCCTTTTCAATTATGGGTTTTGCCGGTTCAGAGTGTATTGTTGAAGTTCCTAAAACAATTTTATTATATTGAGCAAAATCAAAACTTATATCTATTTCCTCTATGGATTTTATATCGGCCTCACACTACTTCTTTATTCTCAAGTACATATATTCAGCAACATACTTTGTATTACCTACTCCCGAAAAATACAAAATTAATATTTTCTTCATAGTGGATTTCTCTAAACTTTCTTGATTAATTTCACACGAAACAACTTATTTCAAAAAATTCTACAAATAAATCTTTTTTATTATTTACTCTAAACATTTTCACTATCCACTTATCCCACTTATAGTTCAAGTGTCAAAACTATTCTTTATATTATATTATTCCTCTAAAATCAATTCATTTTTAATATTTTAAATTTTTATATTCAAGCATTTTTTTGTTTTACTATTTCTAATAACAGCATTACATTTTGTATTATATATACAAACATCATGCTAAAAACAAATTCAATAGAATTAACGTGCTAATATGAATTTAATTCTCCTTTTATAAATTTGTTTTTCTTCAAAATTAATTTTTTTCATTTCTGTTTCTACAGGTGCAATAAAAAAAACGCAAATCATATTTAGAAAAAATATTAACAGCATCAATCTAATAGATAACTGATTCATTAGATTCTCTAAACTGTACACTTGCAACAACAATATTACATTTGAAATTACTGTACATTTCCATATTTTATTCGCATGCCATCCTCCACTGAAGCTCCTTAAAGGAATATAGATACCTAAAAAAAACATTATTTCTTTTGTTTTTGAAAAAAAAATTCCAATTAACAAAGCGATAACTAAATTTAAAATCACTTCACACAGCAAAATATATCCATACCTATATATCTTCTCATACTCATCTGTCATTGTATGATTTTGTGATTGCTTGCTTATTAATATATCCACTATCTTTTGAATCATATCAGCATATTTACCCCATCATTTTTTTGAGTAATTTAACATGCTTTATACAGTGAATTGAGCCAATGTCCTAAATTTGACAATTTATGTCCCACTATTGTTTTTTATGCCTACATGCACTTCCCTATGAATGCCATACTATAATTCTTTTTTCTTGATAATGGGGTAGTCAGGAAATACAGAATATTAAGGCTCCTATACTAAAATAAGCATATCCCAAAAAGCTTTCAGTAAAGCACACCCTGATGGATATACTTATTTTCTTTTTGTCCTGGCTGTTTTGGAACGTAAAGTCTCCTTCTTCCTGAATCCTGGATTCACACTGTTTTCTACTCGTTTTTCCCACTGAATCTCTCTCCTTCATAGTTAAGAAATCGATAATATTTCTTTATGTTTCATCTGATTACATACAGCATGAATTCTTTATATACTTTTTCTTTGCTGCAGTAATTGAGCTGCATAAGTTATTCTGCCTTAGTCATTTAAGCTGTCCAAGTTCGCATGGTACCCTGCTTTTGTATTTTTTCTGTAATTATAAAAGACATTTGGGCAGAAGCCAGCAGGCTCCAAACTCCTGCTTACGCTGGTCAATAAATGGGAATTGGCCAAATCAATTTTCTTTGTTAAGAATACAGCTGCTTTTTAAGAATACATTTTCCTTTTTTTGTTCCTCCAGCTCTTTGTCTAGTTTCTGATTTTCTTCATAAAGCTCTTTTAAATATTTTAATTCATCGCTTTCATCTGGTGTTAGAAAAAAGCCTATCCATGAGACAACGCCTGTATAGAACCCTTCCGTACATTCATAAAGAGGGAATGGCTTAACCGTTTTAAGATTGTAATGATGGCCAGGCATATGGGCTGGTATTTCAATATATAGAGACTTTTTAATAGATTATATACTTTGTCAACTTTATTAGGGATAGTTCAGAAAAAGGAAAACCTCCCAATTGCTCAAGCAACTGCAAGGTTTTCTATCCTTATTTATTGATTTTCTAAGTTTGTATAACCCATAAGGCTTTCATCCACTTCCTTTGCCGCCTCTCTCCCCTCTCTAATAGCCCACACGACTAAAGACTGTCCTCTGTGCATATCACCGGCTGTAAATACTCGGTCTACATTTGTCTTATATTTTCCTGGTTTTGTATCCACATTTGTTCTTTCATTTACCTGTACCTGGAAAGCGTCTGTCACATACTTCTGACTCCCTTGAAATCCTGCTGCTATAAGGACAAGATCACAGTCCAATACTTTCTCCGTCCCTGGTTCCTCCTGTATTTCCATGCTGCCTGTCTTCTCATTCTTTTTCCATGCCACCTTGACAATTTTTACTGCTTTTACCTTTCCTTCTTTATCCTTTATAAACTCTTTTACTGTAGATTCATAGATTCTAGGATCCTGGCCAAATTGGGCAATGGCTTCCTCCTGCCCGTAATCAGTTTTACATACTTTTGGCCATTGGGGCCATGGATTGTCTACGGCCCTTTCCTTTGGCGGCTTAGGCATCATCTCAATCTGAAAGACTCCCTTGCATCCATGCCGGATAGAAGTTCCTACACAGTCATTGCCTGTATCTCCTCCCCCAATAATCACAACGTTTTTTCCCTTGGCAGATAGGAATTTCCCATCTTTTAGCTGGGAATCCATAAGGCTTTTCGTTGTCTGGGTCAGAAAGTCTACGGCAAAATAAATGCCTTTGGCATCCCTTCCCTGCGCTTTTATATCCCTTGGATTGGATGCGCCGCAGGCTAAAATGACCCGATCAAATTCCTCTAACAGTTTTTTTGCCTTATCCTTTGTTCCAATGTCTGTTCCCGTCTCAAAGACAACCCCTTCTTCTTTCATTATTTCCAGTCTTCGCAAAATGACTTCTTTCTCCAGCTTCATATTGGGAATTCCGTACATAAGAAGTCCTCCTGCCCTGTCAGAGCGTTCAAATACTGTTACAAAATGTCCCCTTTTATTTAGCTGATCTGCTGCTGCAAGGCCTGAGGGCCCTGAACCTACAATAGCTATCTTTTTTCCCGTTCTCACCTTTGGAGGATTCGCCCTTTCATATCCCTTTTCATAGGCATATTCTGCAATAGCAAATTCATTCTCCTTTGCTGCCACTGGCTCTCCATTTAAACCACATGTACAGGCTTCCTCACAAAGAGCTGGGCATACTCTTCCTGTAAACTCTGGAAAATTATTCGTTTTCTTTAGACGTCCATAAGCCTCCTCCCAGTTTCCCCTATATATTAAATCATTCCACTCTGGTATTAAGTTATGAAGGGGACATCCTGAGGTCATCCCCATTAAGTTCATTCCAGACTGACAAAAAGGCACCCCGCACTCCATACATCGGGCTCCTTGAAGCTGTTGTTTTTCCCTGGAAAGATGAGTATGAAATTCACAAAAGTTTTGTATTCTTTCTTTTGGCGGCGTTGAGCCTGCATTTTCTCTTTCGTATTCCAAAAATCCCGTTGGCTTTCCCATATTCCTTCCTCCTATTTCTTTTCCATTGCATAAAACGCTTCAATCTGGGCTTGCTTTGCGCTAAATCCTTTTTCTTCCATCTGAGCAATATTTTTCAACATACGCTCATAATCATAGGGGATGATTTTTTTGAATTTTGGCAGATATTCTCCAAAGTGATGGAGAATTTCCTTTCCTTTTTCAGAATTGGTATAGGTTACATGTTCTTTTATCATTTCTTTTAATTCCAGCACATCATATTTGGAAGTTATTTCATAGGAAGCGGCCATTTCTTTGTTTAACCTTGTATATAATGTATTTTCTTCATCCAAAACATAGGCAATACCTCCGCTCATTCCAGCAGCAAAGTTTTTCCCTGTCTTTCCAAGAATCACGACCCTTCCTCCTGTCATGTACTCACAGCCGTGATCCCCTACTCCTTCTACTACAGCGCTGGCTCCAGAATTTCTTACGCAAAACCGTTCTCCCGCCACACCATTAATATAAACCTTTCCACTTGTGGCTCCGTACATTGCCACATTTCCAATAATAATATTTTCTTCATGGGCAAATTTGCTCTCTTTTGGAGGATAGACAATGAGCTTTCCTCCTGATAATCCCTTTCCAAAATAGTCGTTGCTGTCTCCTACTAATTCTAATGTCAACCCCTTTGGAATGAAGGCTCCAAAACTTTGTCCTCCAGAGCCATGGCATACTATATGATAACTGTCCTCTTCCACTGTGTCTCCTAAACCCTTTGTAATTTCTGAACCTACTATGGTTCCAAAAGCCCGATCCGTATTTTTCACTTCCACTTCCAGCTTTTTTTTCTGTCCCCACTCTATGGATTTTTTCAGCTCCTTTAAAATTACTTTCTCATCCAAGGTTTTTTCCAGCTCAAAGTTATATGCCTGTTTTGGATCAAAGGTTACTTTTTGTTTTGTTCCCTCATAGGGATTATACAATATATTGCTTAAGTCAATTTTTCTATATTTTTCTCCTAGATGTTCCTTTACCTTTAGAAACTCCGTTTTTCCAACTAGCTCGTCCACAGTTCTCACACCTAGTTTTGCCATATACTCCCTTAATTCTTCTGCAATAAAGTTCATAAAATTCACTACATATTCTGGCTTTCCTTTAAATCTTTCCCGCAGCTTTGGATTTTGAGTAGCAATTCCTACAGGACAGGTGTCTAAATCGCAGACTCTCATCATAAGACATCCCATAGTTACTAGGGGCGCTGTGGCAAAGCCAAACTCCTCTGCACCTAAAATGGCGGCAATGGCCACGTCTCTTCCACTCATGAGCTTTCCATCTGTTTCAATACGCACCTTGTTTCTTAGTCCATTGCGTATTAACGTCTGATGGGTTTCCGCAAGCCCCAGTTCCCATGGAAGCCCTGCATTGTGAATAGAAGTTTTTGGCGCCGCTCCAGTTCCCCCATCGTATCCTGATACAAGAATAACCTGTGCCCCTGCCTTTGCCACTCCTGCGGCTATTGTTCCCACTCCTGCCTCTGATACAAGTTTTACAGATATTCTTGCCTCCTTATTGGCATTTTTTAGATCATAGATAAGCTGGGCCAAATCTTCAATAGAATAGATATCATGGTGAGGAGGAGGGGATATGAGACCAACTCCCGGGGTGGAATGCCTTGTCTTCGCTATCCAGGGATATACCTTTCCTCCTGGGAGATGCCCTCCCTCTCCTGGTTTTGCTCCCTGGGCCATTTTTATTTGTATCTCTTTTGCACTGACTAAGTAACGGCTTGTTACCCCAAAGCGGCCTGAGGCAACTTGTTTAATAGCTGAGCATCTGTTTTCTCCTCCCTTATCCGTCATCCTGTCTAGGCTTTCTCCTCCCTCTCCGCTGTTGGATTTCCCTTGGAGCCTGTTCATAGCAATGGCTAATGTCTCGTGGGCTTCCTTGGAAATAGAGCCATAAGACATAGCTCCTGTCTTGAATCTTCTTACAATGGAAGCAGCGCTCTCTACTTCTTCTATAGGAATTCCATTTTTTGGATACTGAAAGTCCATCAACCCCCTTAAATTTTTAATGGATATTTCCTCATTGAGCAAAGCCGTGTACTGTTTGAACAAGGAATAATCCCCTGTTTTTGTAGACTGCTGGAGTAAGTGGATAGTCGCTGGGTTGTATAAATGTTCCTCTCCTCCACTTCTCATTTTATGACGTCCTATACTATCCAGCGTGAGATCATTGGACAGGCCTAGGGGATCAAAGGCTTTATTATGGAGCTCATTTACCTGCCTGCCCATATCTTCTAACGTAATTCCCCCTACTCTGCATACAGTGTTTGTAAAATATTTATCAATTACATGATAATCAATTCCAATAGCCTCAAAAATTTGAGAGCCTTGATAAGACTGTATAGTAGATATTCCCATTTTAGAGGCAATTTTAACAATGCCATGGAGAATTGCGTGATTATAATCATCCACAGCTGCATAATAATCTTTATGAAGCATCTGGTTATCAATTAATTCTTTAATGGTATCCTGGGCTAAGTAAGGATTAATAGCACAAGCCCCATAGCCAAGGAGGGTGGCAAAATGGTGTACATCCCTAGGCTCTCCCGATTCTAAGATCAAAGCTACGCTTGTCCTCTTCTTTGTGTTCACAAGATGGCGGTTTAGGGCTGATACAGCCAATAAAGAGGGGATAGCTACGTGATTTTCATCCACCCCCCTGTCTGAGAGAATCATTATATTTCCCCCATCTCGGTAGGCCCTGTCTGTTTCTACACAAAGTCGCTCAAGGGCTTTTTCTAAACTTGTGTTTTTGTAATAGGTAATAGGAACAACCTCCACCTGAAAGCCCTTTTCCTTCATGTTTTTTATTTTTAACAAATCTGTATTTGTTAAAATAGGGTTATCCACCCGAAGAACATTACAGTTTTTTGCGTCTGCCTTTAGTATATTTCCTTCTGTACCCATATAAACGGTTGTGGAGGTGACAATTTCCTCTCGGATTGCATCAATGGGAGGATTGGTAACTTGTGCAAAAAGCTGTTTAAAATAGTGAAACAAGGGATGGTAACTTTTAGAAAGCACTGGCAAAGGGGTATCCACACCCATAGCTGCAATGGCTTCAGAACCATTTCTTGCCATAGGAAGTATGGTTGTTTTCACTTCTTCATACGTATAGCCAAAGGCTTTTTGCATTTTTTGCCTCTCTTCGTTGGAAAACTCTGGCACTCTCTCATTAGGTATTTTTAAATCTTTTAACCTGACTAAATTTCTGTCCAGCCATTCCCCATAAGGCTCCTTTGCCCCATAGGTCTCTTTTAGCTTCTCATCATCAATAACTTCGCCTTTAACTGTATCTACAAGAAGCATTTTTCCAGGTCTTAGTCTCTCCTTTACGAAGACCTTCCTTGGCTCCATCTCTAAAACTCCTACTTCGGAAGAAAGAATTAAATGATCATCTTCTGTAATGTAATATCTAGAAGGGCGAAGTCCGTTGCGATCTAGAACGGCTCCCATGACGTCCCCGTCACTAAATAAAATAGAAGCAGGACCGTCCCAAGGCTCCATCATGGTGGCATAATATTGGTAAAAATCCTTTTTTTTCTGGGACATAGCAGGATCCTTTGCCCAAGGCTCTGGAATGGCTATCATGACTGCTAAGGGAAGCTCCATCCCGCTCATGACTAAAAATTCCAAAGTATTGTCTAACATAGCAGAGTCTGAACCAGAAGCGTGGATAACTGGAAGCACCTTATGGAGCTGTCCCTTTAAATGTTCTGACTCCATTGTCTCCTCTCTTGCCAGCATCTTGTCTGCATTTCCTCGAATTGTGTTAATCTCTCCATTATGGACAATCAATCGATTAGGGTGAGCCCGCTCCCAGCTTGGATTTGTGTTGGTAGAAAAACGGGAATGCACCATGGCAATGGCGGACACAAAATCTGGACTTTGAAGATCTGGGAAAAAAGTGCGCAGCTGCCCTACAAGAAACATCCCTTTATAAACAATAGTCCTGCTGGAACAAGAAACTACGTAACTATCATCCGCACTTTGCTCAAAAATACGCCTGACAATATAAAGCTTTCTGTCAAATTCCAACCCCTTTTCCACATCTTTCGGCCGTTGGATAAAGGCCTGCATGAAATAGGGCATACATTGGACTGCCTTTTGTCCTAGAACTCCAGGAACCGTAGGCACATCCCTCCATCCCAAAAAGGAAAGTCCCTCCTTCTCCACAATAATCTCAAACATTTTCTTTGCCTGATTTCTCTTCAGCTCATCTTGGGGGAAGAAAAACATGCCAATTCCATAGTCTCTTTCTTCCAATAAAAAAATGCCAAGGGGTTCGACAGCTTTTTGAAAGAATTTATGGGGAATCTGCAATAGAATTCCAACTCCGTCTCCTGTCTTGCCTTCGGCATCTTTGCCAGCTCTATGCTCTAAATTTTCTACAATTTTTAATGCGTTTTCTACAGTTGCCCTGCTTTTTTTGCCTTTAATATTGACGACTGCTCCAATCCCACAGTTATCATGCTCAAATTCCTGTCGGTAAAGCCCCTTAACTGGGCTGTCCACTTCCTGGCAGAACATTTGCTTCACATCCTTTCTCCATTTTTCAATGATTAAAACAAATATTTTTTTCATTTCAAAACACTATACTATACTTCCTCTTTTTTGTAAATATGATTTTTCAAAAGTCTATGTGTTCCAATTAGAACAAAGCAAGTTACAATAGAATGGAGGTTGCTTTTATTATGAGAAAAATTAAAAAAACCATATCCGTCTGTCTTACAGGCGTCTCTCTGTTTACTATACTATTTTCATTACCTGTAAAAGCCCATGTTCATTCTGGAGGGGACACACAGGGCCATCATGATTACAGACATGAAAATGGTTATTACTACCATCATGATTATCCTGCTCATCTTCATCCTGGAGGAATCTGCCCTTATGGCACTAATACTACAACAACTCCTTTTTCCTCTACTTATCCTATTTTATCGGGAATTGATTATGCATCTATAGCCCAACAGCAGAAAGTGGCCTTACAACAACAAGCCCTTATTGCCATTCCCTATCTTTCATCGAAAACCCAGGAAAACTATTTAGGAAGACAGGCACAGGCCCTTTTGGCTGGTCAGTCTCTCTTTTTGGCAAAGCAGGAAGCGGCAGCTGCATTGACGAATCAATCTTCTATGCAGCTGCCCCCTGAATCTATTGTAAAACTTCAGTCTTCCCTTAATGCCCTTGGTTTTCCATGTGGAATCCCCACGGGTATCTTTGACCCTTTAACAGCCCAGGCTCTCGCTCAATTTCAACAGGCAAATGGTTTATCTCCTGATGGGGTTCTAACTCCCCAGATTGCCGCCCTCTTTGGCATTTAGAATAAAAATGGGTGTTCTTAAAAAGGATCACCCATTTTTTATATATTCCATGAAGGCCTCCTTATTTTCCCAAGGAGTTGCCACTGGACGCCCCAAATCTTCTCTGGCCCCTAAGGCGACCATAATTTCCAAGAGCTTTGTTCCTTTATACTCCTCCCTCTTTTTCAGCCATGTGGTAAGCTCCTCCTTCTCCCTCACTTGAAAGGAGTGTTCATATCCTACTGCTGTCCCTATTTTCTTAAAATCCAGCCTTCCATGATTCACAGGCATTCCCCCTACTGTCTCATGGGCTTTATTATTTAGAACAATGTGGATGAAATTTGTACATCCTTTTGCTGCTGCCACTGCCATGCTTCCTAAATGCATGAGGGCTGCCCCATCTCCATCTAAGCACCAGACAGTCCTTTCTTTTTTCTCCATAGCAATACCAAGAGCAATCATAGATGCATGTCCCATGGAACCAACTGTGAGAAAATCTTTCTTATGTCCTTCCTTAAGCCTCTCCCTTATTTCATAAAGTTCTCTGGAAGCCTTTCCTGTTGTGGATACAAAAATATCATCCCTTCCCCCTTCCTTTATGAGTATTTCAATAGCCTCTTCCCTAGTCACTTTATATGGATTTTTATAGCCTGCCTTTTTTTGTCCATGAAATCCTCCCTTTTTTACAAGAAATGCCATACTTTTTCCTTCTTTTATAATCCTTCTTCCTTCTTCCATCCATTGGGAAAATTCCTCCTGGGTCGTATTCTTGCTTATTATAAAATAAGGAATTTTTAAAAGCTTTAATAAGGGCTCTGTGATTTCTCCTTGAAAAATATGCTGAGGTTCATCTTTTTGTCCAGGCTCTCCTCGAAATCCAATAACATATAGGGCGGGAATTTTATACACCTTCTCATCCATTAAAGATACTATAGGGTTTAGGGCGTTTCCCATACCACTATTTTGCATATAGATAAGGGCAGGTGTTCCTGTAGCTAGGAAATGTCCTGCCCCTAGTCCTACAGCTGCTCCTTCGTTAGCCGCCACAACATGCCTTCCCTCTACCCCATATTCTTCGTACAATGTATCACATAGCTCTTTTAGCTGAGAGTCAGGAACTCCTGTAAAAAATCCAATATCCAGTTTTGTTGTAATTTCCTTTAAAAAATACTCTATATTTATTGACATCCTTTTCCCTTCCTTTCCTGTCCGTTGACATATCTTTCTCTTCTATAGTATAATGAGCCGTATTCAAAGAAATGTATCCTTGTTAAAATAATCATCCCTTTTTTGTAAACATATAAGGAGAATTCTAGTGAAGAAATCCATAGGAAAACATCTTATTCAAATTATATTCTTTCTGCTTCCCCTTTGGGTTCTTATGCTCTATGCTTTCCTCTTTCCTATGAATTATATGGAAATTGAGTATCCCGCCTGGGTGCAGCAGCTGGACTTTGCAAAAAGAGGACCTGCCTATGATATTTTGATTATTGGTGACTCCCGTTCTAAGGCTGGTCTTATTCCTGATGAGCTTTCTCCTCATACTTACAATATGTCTGTAGGAGGAGCTACCAGTATTGAAATGTATTACACCTTAACGAACTATTTGGAAAACCATACTGCACCAAGCTACGCCTTTCTTATTTTTGCGCCAAAACACGTTACAGAAATTGATAACTGGAAACAAACCCTTTTATATAATTACTTGGATTTTAAGGAACTGGCAGAAGTTTATTATCATGCTGCCCGTTTTGATGATCCAACTGTTTGTTCTGGCTTTTATATGAAAGATTACTTCTTTTATAAAACCCGCTTTCCAACCCGATACTTACTTTTTATGCATAATGCAGACTTTCTTGGCAACCGTAAGGCCAATATGGAAAAATATAAGGAGCTCACTAAGTCCAGAGGGCATATGCTCTATGGGACGGATTCTGGCAATGACTTATTTAACTATGAAGTTTCTTATAAATCTTTCCAGAAATCTCCCCTTATCGATTTTTATTATCATAAGCTTCTCGACTTATGTGTGGAACATCAGATTCAAGTCATTGTAGAGCAGGCTCCTATGAATGCAGGCTCCTATGATTTCTTAACCCCCTCCTATTATGAGGGATATATCTCTTATATGAAATCCATTCAGGAAGAATATCCTTCTATTACTGTGAATCCTTATGTCCCCCGTTATGACAATGAATTTTTTGGAGACACCAATCATTTAAACATGGAAGGCGCTATTAAATTCAGTGAAGAAATACTTGGGAAATACCCATCTGTTTTTCTTCAGCCAGGAAGGAACCTTTAACAAAAAATCTATTATAGAAGGGAGTGTTCCACTATGAATAAACCTATAAGTCCATTTCAAGATCAAGAAGAAAAGCCTGCCCTTATATCCCGTAAAAAATCTTTTCTTCTTCTCGATCTCCTTCTCCTCTTTTTTGGATTCACCACCCTTTTCAACATTTATCTCCTATCTCAGGTAGGAGAATCTGAGAAAAAACTGGAGAAACTGGAACAGGTATTGGAAGAACATTCAAAAACCTTTCTCCAGACAACTACCGAGGATGGCTCTGTTGTTATTGCAGCCACTTTACAAGAAGAAGGCCCCTACTATACCTTTTATCAAATGCCTATGACAGGCAATGCTGGAGGCTGCTTTTATGGCATTTTGCTGCCTGATGGAGAACTCATCATAATTGATGGGGGTTATGAGGGAGAAAGCTATTATGTCCTAGATTTTATCAAAGAACATGGTGGAAAAGTTCACAGCTGGTTCATTACCCACCCCCATTTTGACCATGTAGGGGCCCTTGTTGACATTCTTTCTAAAGAAGATTATGGGGGGATTACCATTGACACTATTTACTATAACCCTTTTACCCCAGAATTTTTCCATGAGGAGGAAGAAGGAAAAGACTTAAATATATTAAATAATGCTTCATTATTTGATTCCTTTGAACAGCTTAGGTCTTCTGATTTGAAAAGTTTATTTGTTCCGTTAAATATGGGAGACCAACTGACCATTGAAGATATAGATATCCGATGCCTCATGAGCTTTCAACCGGATCACTATGATGTAAATGGGAATTGTCTTGTCCTTCATTTTAATATTAAAGGTTTTACCTTCCTCATCACTGGGGATATGACAGACTATTCCATTGCCCTTATGCGTCAGTACTGGGGTGACACAAGTCCTTATTGGAATGTGGACTTTCTTCAAATTCCCCACCATGGGTATATCGCAGGCATATCCAATAATTTGATCTTACAGCTTACACAACCTCGATATACATTTTTAGACTGCTCCAAGGAAGAATATGACAATAATGCCGTGAATATTCACACTTTTGAAGACTGGGTTATAGAATTTGATACTCCTGTAATCAAACGCTTTACTGGCCCAAATCAAATTATTATTCATTAGCTCTTCTCGTCTACTTTTTTTCCTGTCCTTCCATCAAAAATTCAACAAAGGAAAAATCAATAGCGTCATCAACGTCTACAGATTTTTCCTTTGGCATAATATAAGGAATGGTATTATGGGAATAATAGGTTCTCTTTTCCTTCAGCCATTTATAGTCTAAAATATAAATAGCTCCATTGGGAATATAAAAGGTCTCCTCTGCCTGACGGTTGTCAACTGGCTTTGCAGAGCCAAAACCTCCGTTGAAAATTCTTCCCTTGTCATTCATTCTAAAGTACAAGCTAGGAGGTATATCTGCCACCTTTACCGACACTAATGCATCTGCCCTTTGCTTTTTAAAAAATTCCACTGCTTCGTCAATATCCTTTTCATCCCTCAAAGGAGCTGTTGGAAGAAGAACTACAAATTTTTCCGTTTGAATTCCTTCCTCTCTTTCCAAAAACTCTATGGCATGAATATAGGCATCCATTGCCATGGAATTGTCTTTTGCTAAATGAGCTGGACGCAAAAAAGGGGTTTCCGCCCCATATTCTCTGGCAATCTCTGCAATTTCCCTGCTATCTGTTGTTACAATAATTCTTGATAAGCTTTTCGCCCTTTTTGCCGCTTCAATAGTATAGGCAATTAAAGGTTTCCCCCTTAATATTTTGCAGTTTTTTCCAGGAAGTTCCTTGGAACCTCCCCTTGCAGGTATGAGACATATCATAAGTTAAAAATCCTCCATTTTCACTATGGAATCATAAGAAATATCCCTCTTTGCTTCTTTTCCAATAATAAAATCCACATATTTAGGGGGAATTCCTGTTCCCGGGCGTTTAAAGGTCAAATCCTCCTTTTTTATCACCTGACCTTTTTTTATTTCCTTTGCAGCAATAATACTCCTCTGAAAGGCGTCCTTTCTTTCCTGACTTTCATTTACAATTCTCCGGTAAGAGCCTAGCATTTTGTAAGCTATGGAAACTTGATCCACAATTTCTTTCAATTCCCCTGGATCTGCTGAAATTTTGTGATCCCAGCCAAACATCTCCTTGTCTAGTGTAAAATGCTTTTCAATTATACATGCCCCTTTTGCAACGGAAAGAATAGGAGCTACCGTACCAAAGGTATGATCCGAATAGCCTACAGGATAACCAAAATTATCCCTTAACATATCCATATTGTTTAAATTTACTTGATCGTCTTCAGGAGGATATATGGAAACACAGTGGAGTAAAACAATTTGATGGCATCCATTTTCCTCCAGACATAGCACTGCATCGTTAATCTCCGATAAACCGCATAGTCCTGTGCTAAGTACAACAGGCTTCCCTTTTTTTGCTACATAGCTTAAAAAAGGAAGATTATTTAAATCCATGGATGCAATTTTTATAAAAGGAACGTCCAATTCATCCACCAGAAGATCTGTCTCCTCCTCATTAAAGGGGGTGGAGTTAAAGTCTATTCCTATTTCTTTACAGTATTTCCAAAGAACATAATGATCTTCCTGGTCAATGCTGAACTTCTCTACAATTTCCTCTAGGGTATAATCGGTTCTGTTTCTGTAATCATCTTTCAGGAAATAATTATCTTCATATACTTTTCTGGAAAATAATACATCTTTTGTCCAAGACTGAAGTTTCATACAGTCTGCCCCACATTCCTTAGCCTTTGCGATCATGTTCTTTGCCAATTCCATATCTCCATTATGGTTGGACCCAAGCTCAGCAATGATATAGGGCTTTACACAGCCCTTTAACTTTTCATATTCGAACATCTCTTCCTCACTCTTCTCCCTTTTTTGGATTTTCCAGTAGTTCCCACCAATAGCCCTTTCTCATCCTTGTGGTACTTATGGAAAGCCCTTTTTTCAGTTGTTCCTCTAACATTTTGTAACCTTCTATCCAACTTCTTAATTCTGGCATCCTTTTTTCCAAAAGACGATAATGCTCCAGTTTCACCTGTATTTCTTTTCTGACGCTCTCTTTCGTCTCAGCAATGGAACCTGCTAGGTTTCTTTCGTGAATTCGATAGTAAGTATTTGTATGGGGCACAAATTTACCCTTATGTCCCTCTGCCAAAATTCTTGTATACAAATACCAGTCAAAAACTTTGGTATTCCCCTCATATATGGTTTTCAAAAAGTCTTCTTTTAATTGTTGTACACATATGGCTGTGTTTCCCATTCCTAGGTAATTGTATTCTAAAATCATGGAAACATCTTCTGTTGTAGGAGGCATTTTTTTAAAATGGAGGTTTCCTGAAAAATCACTTAAGTCATGATAATAAAATGTATACTGGGGACAAACTGCCTTTGCAATATTCTCTATTCTTTTTTCCGAAAAGCAATCGTCAAAATCTCCAATGACTAGAAGTTCATACCCTCGTCTTCTAGCTTCTTCTAACAGAAAGGTTCTTGTCTCATAGATCGTATGGCCCTCACTAGGTATGAGAAAGGATGGGTTATGAAACTTACGGCAAATGTTTTCCCCTTCCTCTTGTGTCAAATTATCATTGATCAGAAGCACATCAAAATCCTTATATGTTTGGGCATTAATAGAAGCTGAAAATTCATCTGCATACTGTAATCCTTCTTTATAAATGGTGCTTCCAAAGGCTACCTTCATTTCACCCCTCCGTTCTGACATAGTCTGCTTCCAATGGGAACCCTGCCCTCATAAGAATATTCTGTGACCTCTACTATAGTATCCCCTGTTTTTACATAAAATCCCCTGTCTGTTTTTCCCACAACCATACCGCATATACATTGATAAGGTCTTGCTCCTTCTACCATCTTCACCTTATTAATTTTCATTTCCTTTCCTTTTAAAAAAGTTCTAGCCTCAGGTCCTGGCAGACAAATAGCCCTAACAAAGTTAAAAACTTCTCTGCTTGTTAAGCTCCAATCTATCATCTCGTCCCCTTCTACCCTCATTCCACAATAAAACCCCACCTTATCAATACTATCCTGGACAATCACCTCTTCCTTGCCATCGATCAACATCCGTATTGCCCTGTATAAAACATCTCCACATCCTAGATAGGCTCTCTCTAACAATGTTTTATAATTGTCCTCATCAGTAATAGGGTAGGTTTCCTGTAAAATAATGTCCCCTGTGTCAATGCCCGTATCCACATAGTGAACTGTAATGCCAAATTCTTTCTCATCATTGATAAGAACCCAATTGAGTACATTCCTCCCCCTATAAAAAGGCAGTTTACCTGCATGACAGTTTATAATCCCCCTTGGAGGCATTTTTATTATTTTTTCCTTAAAAATTTGATTAAAAGACATGGACACAAATAAATCTGCCTTGTATTCCATTAGTTTTTTCAAAAATTCCTCTGAATTTATATTTGGATCCATAAGGAGGTCGATTCCATATTCCTGTGCATATTTTACAAGAACTTCATCCTTCTTATCGTATCTGACACAAATAAACAATATTTCAATCTCCCTATCTCCTTTTAGCCTGTTCAATGCCTCATGGGCCCAAGGTCCATCTGCAAAATAGCCTATTTTCAACTTCATCACCATGTCCTTTCTTCAAGCATTTAATCCATATAGCCAAGGCGTATTCTCATATTTTCCAGCTCCTTAAGCTGTCCCATATCCATCCAGCTGTTTTCCGTAATAGGATATACACCTACTTCCCTTCCTTGATCAATGCACTTTTGGATTAAGTCTGTCATGTCTATCCTTTCATCTTTATGAATCAAACGAAAAAACTCTGGTTCTATTACATAAAATCCTGTGTTTGTCAGAAAATGAAAGCTGGGCTTTTCTTGAAAGCCTGTCACCCTGCCCTCATGGGAAACTTGGACTGTGCCATATGGAATTTCTATATTTTTTGTCGCACACACCAAGGTAATGATATTTTTCTTTTCCTTATGATAATCTAAAATGGAAGAATAGTCTTCATCTACTAAAATATCACAATTTGTCAAAAAGAACGTTTCCTCTATTTTCCCTTCCAGCAGTTTTATCCCTCCTCCAGTTCCCTGAAATTTAGATTCTTCTATAAAAAATAATTCTGGGGAATTTTCCTGCTCAGTAAAGTAAGTTTTAATAAAATTTTTCCTGTAATTTACAATCATATGAAACTTATTACAGCCAAATCTTTGAAAACGGTCTATAATATGTTCTGTTATCGTTTTATCTCCAATTGGAATTAATGGTTTTGGCAATATATTTGTAAAAGGGGCAAGTCTTGTCCCCTTCCCTCCTGCCATTATGACAACAGGAACATGAATATCCAAATGACGATATATTTTTCCTCTATTATCAAACTCAATTCTTACGATTTTTCCCTTATCATCTAAAACGGGCAATGCTGTTATTCGGTTTTGTCTAATATAGTCCTGCACATTCACATCACTGCCATGGCGTATAAACTGAGGAGCCCCATTTGCAATTTCTCTCACTTCCACATTCAAATTTCCATTTTTTAATATATGCCTTCGAATGTCTCCGTCTGAGACAACTCCTGTCATTTTATCGTCTTCATAAATAAAAACAACGCCATGACCATTTAAGTCAATCCTTTTTAATGCCTCCATTACTGTCACTGTACCAGAAATAATAAACTTTGATATATCTGCATCCGTTTTTTTATTCATCATGATACTCATGCCTTTCTGATTTTGTCCTTCCCCATTAAGAGCAAAAAGTTTCTAATCTCTCTGCTGTTAAACATTATATATGTCTGCTTTATAGGCTTCCATATTTTGCTCCATCCATTGGATCGTTTCTCTTATCCCTCTTTGTAAAGAATATTTGGGACTCCATCCTGTCAACTCCTTTATTTTTCCATTTGCTCCCAGGAGTCTGTTCACCTCGCTTTTCTCTGGACGCAGACGTTTTTTTTCACATATAACTTTTGCTTCTGGATTAATTTGAGAAATTATTTCTCCAGCCAGTTCCCCAATGGAAATTTCCTGCTGGGTCGCAATATTAATTTCTTCTCCAATTGTATTTTCCGACTGGGCAATGGCTAAAAATCCTTCTGCTGTGTCCTTTACATAATTAAAATCTCTTGTGGGAGATAAGGATCCAAGCTTAATTTCCTTTTTTCCAGAGAGAAGCTGGGAAATAATTGTAGGAATTACCGCCCTGGCTGACTGCCTTGGTCCATATGTGTTAAAAGGACGAACAATGGATATAGGCATGCCAAAGCTTCGGTAAAAACTTTCTGCCAGCCTGTCAGCCCCTATTTTCGTAGCAGAATAAGGGGATTGTCCCTGAAAGGGATGGTTTTCATCAATGGGAGTATACTGGGCACTTCCATAAACTTCTGACGTGGAAGTGATCATTATTCTCTCTGTTTCAAATTTTCTCCCTGCCTGAAGTACATTTAACGTTCCCTTTATATTTGTATCCACATAAGAATCTGGTGAATAATAACTGAAAGGAATTGCTACTAAGGCTGCCAAATGGAACACCATATCTATTCTAGCCATAGCTTCAGAGACCCCATTAGGGTCTCTGATATCTCCTGTAACGATTTCAATTTCCTGCAGCTTTTCAATTGGAAAAGAGTCAAGCCATCCCCAGCGGTTAAACGAATTATAATAAACAAATGCCTTTACATCATATCCAGCCTCCAATAAAGTCTCTGTTAAATGGCTTCCGATAAATCCATCCGCCCCTGTCACTAATACTTTCTTTCCCATTAAGCACTCTCCTTTATCAGTTCTTTACCTGGAACTTGCCAACTTGATTATTTAAGTTTATTGCTTCTGCTGATAACTGTTCACTAGAAGCTGCACATTCTTGTGCCGCTGCTGCATTGCTTTCAACAATGCTCGAAATTTGCTCAATTGTCTTGGAAACTTGGGCAATCTCCTTTGTCTGATCCCTGCTTGCCATTGTAATATGTCTTATAATCTCCTCAACCTCTACAGCTCCAGATACAACATTTTGCAACGCTTCTACTGTACCGCCTGTTAATTTTGTCCCATTTTTTACTGCCATAAGGGAACTTTGAATGAGTTCTGCTGTGTTTTTGGCAGCATCTGCACTGCTTGCTGCTAGGGAACCTACTTCATTTGCAACAACGGCAAATCCTTTTCCTGCCTCTCCTGCCCTAGCTGCCTCAATAGAAGCGTTGAGAGCTAAAAGATTTGTCTGTTCTGATATATTGGTAATCGTATGGATAATATTCTCAATGTCCGATGATGTCTTTTCAATGGAGTCCATAGCCTTGCTTAATTCGTCCATCTGCTCCTTACTTCTTGTAATTTCCTCCATTACATACTGAACCTTCTCTTGGGCTATCTCTGTGTTTCTTTCTGTTCCCTGAAGTTTCTCTTCAATAGAATTAATCGTTGCTGTCAATTCTTGAACAGAACTTGCCTGATCTGTGGCTCCATCTGCTAAAGACTGGGAGGCATTGGATAAATTTTGGGATCCTTGCATAACCGTCCCAGATGAATCTTCTATTTCCCCTAATACATCACTTAAGGAACTTGTAATTTTCGTCATGGAAGATTTTAAAGCACCTAAATCACCTTGGTAGTGTTTTGTCACTTCCTTTCTCAAATCTCCTTCTGAAATAGCCGCTAAATGAAAATCCACATCTCCGATAGCTTCTTTTAACTGTCGAATGGTTGTATCTAGAGCTCTGGACAATGTCTCTGTCTCATCTCCTGTTTGAAAGATCTCTACCTTTGTTGTTAAGTCTCCCTCTGCCAATGCCTGGAGTCTGTCCACACACATTTCAATAGGATCCGCAATAGACTTTCCAAGTTTTGCAGCAAGACGAATTCCAATAATAATAAACAGTATAACCGATGCTATAGTAATCATGAGGGAGACATAAAAATTTGTCATAAACTCAAATTTTCTTGCTGTTGTGGCCACGCTCCATCCTGGCGTCTTATCAATGGGAGTAAAGGCTGCAATTTTTCCAATTCCCCCATATCTATAAGAAACAACCCCTGTCTCTCCCATAGTCATTCTTTTATGCATCTTTGCAATATTTTCTAAACCTTTATCGGACTTTGCCTGTTCCTGTATGTTTTCCACCCCTACTAAAGTCTGGTCATCATGGGCAATAGTTACCCCATTGGAATCTAAAATAAAAGAGCTTCCCCTTTCCCCAATTCGAATGGAATCTGTAATATTACTTAGCACCCCCACTGGAACAGACACAGCCACAACTCCTATGATTTCTGAATTTATCACTCCATCTTTCCAAATAGGAGCTGACGTAATCACAACGAGTTCTCCGGAACTCTGGCTTATTTGGGGATTACTAATGTAATGGTTTCCCTTTAATGCTTCCTGAAAATACATTTCGTCTGATGCACTCATTCCTGAAAGAAGCATATTTCCATTTCTGTCTATAATATCCCCGCTCACATAACCATGGCTCTCCTTCATATCTAAAATCAAAGCTTCCTTTTCCTCTAAGGATACATTTTCATCGGCTATCCTTACCATAGTTCCCAGATCGGCGGCAGCATCTATATACTGCTCCAATTCTTTTGTAACTCTTGTGGAAGCTACGGATACTATCTCTGTCATACTGTCTGTCAGTGTGTCCATTGCTGTCCGATAATTCATAATACATGTGGATGCCCCTAATAAAACACAGGCTAAGACTAAGAGCAAAATTACATTATTTGTAATTTTCCCCCTGATTTTTTTATTTTCTTTTTTTCTCCCCATTCCATGGCTTTTTCTCTTTTCTCCTGCCATCTTTTCCTTTCCCTGCCTTTACTTAATGATTATTAACTCATATCCCCTAATTAAGAGTCTTTTATTTGACGTCCTATTGCATTTAAATGAAAATTCTCTTTCATAATAAGTTCAGAGATAGGAACAATTTCATATCCCTTCTCCTGAAGCCCTGTAATTAAAGACTCTAAAGCCAGTGCGGTATATTGAGCTCCATTATGGCAGAGAATGATGGAGCCGTTTCCTAAACTTTTGTGATTGCATACTGTATCAATAATAGAATCTACTCCAAAATTTTTCCAATCCAGGGAATCCACATCCCACTGAATTGTATAATAACCGCATTCCTTTGCACTTGTGACTACTTCACTGTCATAATCTCCATAAGGCGGACGGAATAAACGCATCTCATACCCTGTCAATTCCTTTACTCTGTTATGTACAGCCATGATTTCTTCCTTATTCTCTGCATCAGAAAGCTGGGACATGTTTTTATGATTTTCACCATGGTTTCCTAAATCATGTCCATCTGCCAAAAGCGCCTTCACATCCTCAGGAAACTTTGATACCCACTCCCCTGTCATAAAGAAAGTCGTTTTTATATTGTACTTTCTTAATATGTCTAAAATCTGAACGGTATCCTCATTTCCCCAGGCTGCGTCAAAACTTAAAGCTACTTTTTTCTCCTCTGTCTCCACACAATAAATTGGAAGTTCCCTTCCATTTACTGTATAAGTTCCTCCCACTGCCTCAGGAAAAACAGAAGAGCTAACTATACTTTCATTCTGCTTCTCTGTCTCTTGATTATCTCCTTCTTCTACAGGAGGGGCTAAGGGAGAAGAAACTGGTTCAGGGCTAACAGGCAGCCCACTGTTCCCATCTTGAACTTCTGTTTCTTTTTTCACGGCGTCTGAGGTTACCCTGGCAACGTCTGGCACAGTCTCAGGCCTGTCATTATCCAAAGAGGCTTCTGTTGTACGGCAGCTCACCACAAGGGCTGCCGTTCCTAGAAGCAGACAAGCCACTGTAGAAAATAAAATTATTTTCTTTTTTCTCTTTTTCCTTGCTTTTTGTAATCTTCTTCTCCTTCTTCTTTCGTCCATCTCTTCTCTTCCCTTCTTTGTATTCTTTTTATTCTCCAGATTTATATTGATTAGTCCTCTTTCTATCCTCTCTGGACAAGATTCTTATCCCATTATACTATTATCTCTTTTTCCAGACAATCTAATTTTTCAGTCTCAAATATTTTTCACCTGACGTCCTTCATGATCCATATGATAATTATCTTTATAAATGAGCTGGGAAATAGGCACAATCTGGTACCCTTTTTCCTGAAGCCCTGTAATGACCGATTCCAGTGCCTGAGCTGTATATTTGGCTCCATTGTGACAAAGGATAATCGATCCCTTTCCTAAATGTTTATGGTTACATACCGTATTAACGATGGAATCCACCCCATAGTCTTTCCAGTCTAAGGAATCCACATTGTATACATCTTAAAACACCTATGGTCAATCCCACCAGCAATAAAAAACAAAGTATTCTCCCTTTAAATATTCTGATAGTCTCTGACTCTCCCCGCCGTCTCTCACATAATATCCCTTCATATAATAATCTCTCTCCTCTTCTTTTACACAGTGGAGCTGGCTAGGGGATAAATATTCTTCATATTGCTCATTAAACTTCTCAAAAATTCCTTTTAAGTCTTCTTCTGACAAACTGGTCTCCAAATAAGCATCGTCTGCAAACCATCTTCCATCTTCCTCGTCATAAATATGAATAACAATCTTTGTCCCAGGAGCCTTCTGTTCCATATGCTGAAAAATATCCCAGTACTTTTTCTTCTCTTTTCCAGTACACCCTACAAACTCTGTGTCTGCTTTGCTGTCTAAAAACAATGAATAATCTACACAAATATCTTCATTATCTTGAAACAGCTTTAAGATTTTCTCCTTTAGTGTTTGATCCATAAATGATTTCCTCCATCCATTACGAGTATATTTTCTATTATATAACACTTTACCCCTTCCACACAATTTCTATTTCAAAATCCGTCACGAATATTTTATCAATAAATGTATAAACTGCTAGCTTTTTCTCCTCAAAACTCAATTGATGGAAAGAAAAAAAAGGGGCTCCCCTCTGTATTTTTTCCTTTTTATTCAGCAATTCCTTTTTCTCCTCATCTATTTTCTCTATTTCTTTTTTAATGTAGTAACTGCTGACCCCAGATGTCTCTGCCAGCTTATGTACCAGGGCTGCTATTTTTTTCTCTAAGCTTTCCAAGGTACTCTCCCCATCCCTTTTTATAAAATAGCTTTTTTGGCATTGTTCAAATATAAATTCCATTTCTGTTCTTACCAAGTCTTCCAGCTCTTCAATGGAAAAGGAAATTTTCTTTACATCGCAAATATGTAAGTTGGAATGCCCACTACACCCTAAATATAATTTTTTTCTGCTGCATCGGACGTTTAAACTATACCCACATTTCCCACATTTTATAAGACCTGATAAAAAAGTATATTTTCCTTTCCCAGAATTACCTATTTGTTTGTTTCTCTCCAATTTCCTTTGACAATTCAGCCACTGATTAGATGAAATGGTCCCCTCAAAATTTGTCAGTGACAATACTTGCCCTTCCTTTCCCTTTCCTATAATATGGGCCGCCCTCTTTCCATCAAACTCCTCCATAGTATTGGAAAATACATAGTTTCCCTTTTCTTTAAAATAATTATAAATTTTCTCATCTGCCTTTACATAAACGGGAGAGTGGAGTATTCTTGACAAGGCAACGTTATCCCAACCCCATCTCTTCTTACAGGCAACCTTTGCTTCTGTCAAGCTTCTTGCTATTTTTCCAAGAGAAGCATTCTCCTTCTCATATTCCTGAAAAATCCATTTTACTATTTCTATTTCTTTTTCTTGTTTTAGGGAAGGAACCTGCCTCCCTGTTTCATCTATTTTTTGAATATTGCAAAATCCATAAGGAGCAATACCTCCTGGCCAGTGGCCTTTTTGAATTCTTGCATAATAATTATCTCGTACTCTCTCTCCAATTGTCTCCCTCTCCAACTGTGCAAATACCATAATAATGTAGATCATAGCCCTGCCCATAGGAGTGGATGTATCAAATTTTTCATTTATTGACACAAATTCTACACCATTTTTTTCTAGCAAACTCCAAATTTGTCCAAAGTCTACAATAGAACGGCTAAGGCGATCCAATCGGTAAACAATGATTTTTTCAATTTTTCCTTGTTTTACATCTTCTATCATCTCTTTAAATCCCGGCCTTTTTGTATTTTTACCACTGTATCCCCTATCTTGATAGATAAATACGTCTTTTGTGTCTTTGCACTCTTTCTTGCACAGTTCTATCTGGCCTTCTATAGACAACGACTCTTTTTTATCTACTGATTGTCTTGCGTAGATTGCTTCTGCCCCCACGCACACTCCTCCCTTTTCTTTTTGATTGCCCAAACTAAATCTTCATATTTTCTCTTTCTGCTAACCTCTCTATCTTCATCCTTTTCCCAATGGTGTAAAAAAGTATGTTTTATTTTCATGAAATACTCCCTTAAATATAATATAGTTTTTACAATTTGGTCTGAAATTCGTTACACTTTCGCTATAAAATCTCCATATTCTATCCTTATAATTAAAATCGTATTTTCTATAACTTCTTTTTCATACAGCCGGCAGGAATGCTGGCTTTCCTCCTTTTTTCATGTTGTATCCCATGTATCCACATCCCACTGGATAGAATAATAACCACATTTTTTCGCATTTGTAATAACATGGTTATCATAATCTCCATAAGGAGGACGGAATAAAAACATTTCATATCCTGTTAATTCTTTTACTTTATTATGTACGGACATTAATTCTTCCTTACATTCCTCATCGGAAATTTTGGACATATTTTTATGATTTTCACTATGATTTCCCAAGTCATGCCCATCTGCCAATATAGCCTTCACATCTTCTGGATATTTGGATACCCATCCTCCTGTCATAAAAAAAGTGACTTTCACATTATGTTTTCTTAATATTTCCAAAATCTTCCCTGTATCTTCATTTCCCCAAGCTGCATCGAAACTTAAAGCCACTTTATTTTCCTTTGTGTCTACACAATAAATAGGAAGTTCCCTTCCATCGACACTATTGCTTACACTAATGACTTTTGGCGTATAAAGAAGGACACTTAAAATGAGCATAAGGACTCCTGCCCACAAAATTCCAGATTGTTTTACCTTCTCTTCCATGATGTTCAACCATTTTTTCTTCTCTTTCATTTCTAATCTCCAGTAATTGTTCTATTATTACTGCTATTATATGTAGCCAAAGCCTTTGTAATTCTTTTCTCTTTTTTTCTGTGCTCTTGCTCTTTTATAAGGAATGAAGTTCTTTTTCCATCAGGTAATTTGTCAGAAAAATTCCATTTCTGATAACCTGCTGCCTTCTCACTACTTGATAACCCCTTTGTTCAAAAAATGATTTTGCTGTAATTGAGGCTTGTGTGATTATTTTGTTTCTATTTATAACCTGTTCCAGTTCCTTGCAAATAGCTGTAGCAATTCCTTGGTTTTGATAATCTTTATGCACATATAATCTATCTAAATATCCCTTTTTATCCACATCTCCAAACCCAACAATCTGATTCTTTTCTATAGCAACAATACTAAAGTGTTCTGACAATGTGTTGTTCCACTCTTTCAAATCTATACTACCTGTTGCCCAAACATTCAGCTGCTCTTTAGTATAATCCTTAGCATTTACTGTGTGTACTGTATGATAGAATAATTCTGCTGTCTCCTTGCAATCAAAAGATTCATACTTCCTTATAGTCATTGAAATCACCAACTCCCCTTTCTATTTTCTTGTCATTTTTCTATATTTTATCATTTTTTATAGGAATGTGTACTATCATATCCTGGCTTCTTACTTGTAAAATAAGGAGATCTATGGTAGTATTTAGAAACAAAAATAAAAAGTAAAGTAGGTGGGAACATTGACAGTAACAGAACACATAGAACAGAAACATCAAGAAGATTTACAGAGATTACAATATTTTCGCCTACTTGATGATGATTTTTTTACAAAGTGTTTCGAAGAAGATACAGCAAGTATAGAACTAGTGCTACAAATTATATTAGAAAAGACAGATTTAAAAGTACTGGACGTTCACACTCAAGTATTCGTGGAAAATCTGTTGAATCATTCCGTAAGAATTCAACGAGCTGACAAAGGCGCTGGGAAAAAAGGGCAAGGATTTTGATTCTCTTCCCGAAACATGGGTAATCTTTATTACCGAAAATGATGTCATGAAGAAAGGATTGCCATTATACCAGATTGAACGCTGTTTTTTAGGGACAAATGAGAAGTTTGGAGACGGCTCCCACAAATTGTATGTAAATGGCGCTTATCGTGGTGATACGCCACTAGGAAAGCTCATGCATGATTTTTCATGTACTAATGCGTCCGATATGTATTATGAAATGCTGGCAGATGGAACAATAACCCTTGAAAAGATTGCTGAATTTGTTGACCTTTCCATTGAGGAAGTAAAAAAATTAAAAGCAAATCAAACAATATAGACAGAAATGCAATAATGAGTCAGGTATCTGAAATCTAGGTTCCTGGCTCTATGTATTTGCCCTATGGGAAATTCCGTTGTTTATAGTCCACATACCATTTCTAAGAAAATACTTGGATATCTTAAAATATAAAAAGGAGCATCTCTCTAAGTTTAAGATGAAATGCTCCTTTCGTATTTACCACACCCATTTCTTTCTAATGGAAAGTCCTCTTAGACTCCTTATCAGTGAAAATAAGCTTAATTAGTTTTCTTCCCACTGGCCTTAAGTTCTGGTAAGAGTTCAAAACGATAACCCATTCCTTCCCATTTTGTCAAAAGCTCGTCCAAAATCTCACCATTGGTTTTTGATGTGTTGTGAAGCAACACAATAGCCCCTGGATGTATTCGTTCTGTGAGTTTGCTAAATGCCTCCTCATGACTTGGCTGATTATCCGTGTTCCAGTCTACATAAGCAAGGCTCCAGAAAATAGTAGAATATCCCAATTCTTTTGCCATCTTTAAGTTCTGGGTATTACATTTTCCTTGGGGAGGACGGTAATAGGGTGAAAGCTTTGTGCCTGTAATCTCATTGAACAAATTTGCCACATCATCCATCTCCTTTTGGAAGGTTGCTTTATCTGAAATTGTGGGCATATCCAAGTGGTGATACGTATGGTTGCCTACCATATGCCCCTCTTCTACCATACGCTTTGCCATATCTGGAGCTGACTCTAAAAAATGTCCTACAACAAAAAACATAGCTTTTACATTATGTTTTTTTAAAGCATCCAAAATAGGTTCTGTGTTTCCATTTTCATAGCCACAGTCAAAGGTAAGATAAATGACTTTTTCACTATCATCTCCCACATAATAGGCGTCATACCATGCAAGATCAGAAGCTGTTGCATTACCTACAGGCTGGGCTCCCTGCTCCTTAAAAGAAAGTCCCCAGTCTTCAGAGGCAAGGACCAATTCCCACCCTTCTGGCGGTTTTGCTACTTCTTCGCTTTCTGATTCCTTCTCTCCTGTTAATTGGTCATCTTCCTTTGTAGTCTTAACCGATTCCACTTGATCCACAATATTTATGGCCTCTTCTTTTTCTGGAGCCTCCCCCTGGGGTAAAGAATTCACTTCTGCCACCATATTTTCTTCTCCACTCTCCCCTACAGTCTGGGCATCTGAATTTTTACACCCTATCAAAGGCACTACTAGAAGAAAGGGCAAGGTTTTCACAGTTCTTCCTATGATTTTTTTCCATTGTCTCATTGTATCCATCTCCTAATTTCCTAAATTTTGTATTTGTATGTTATTATAGCATAGGCAATAAAAAATTTCATTACCTTCCTGTTTATTATATTGCTATTCCTTGCCCTGTCTCATCCCAAGAATTGAATTTTTCCTCACTTTACATAAATTTATAGGAATATGGAAATCTATAAAAAATAGGAGATATTGCGTTTGATCATACTATAAAGCAGCTTAAAACAGAAAATATATAAAATAATCAGAAAGGACTCCTTATAAGTCATGAAAGATATGTCCTATCCCCTTTTCAGATGCCTAATTTATCAAATAATATTTTGTTACGTTTCTTTGCATCATTGATAATTTTATCATAAGATACTATTTCAATATATGCATTCATTTTATCATTGTATTTGTAATAGCCCATTTTATCAGGTGTTTGGGAAAAGTCATGAAAATCTAAAATATGCTCTAAGGTACTCGTTAAGTCACAAACTGCATACAAATAAAATTTTGTGTTATCTCCAACTCGGATAATCCTTCCATCTTTATCTTTAATTTTATTTGTTTTTAAAGATGCCACATATTCATATAACTGATTTACAGGGTTTGTACTGTGATTATAATCGTTTCTCATAGGACGTTTTAATTCGAATAATATAATATTCTCATATTCTCTGCCATGATTTTCTTCATCGGACACCGCAACAGGGCTGTCAAGAATCATAATATCTGTTCTATCTTCCTTTGGATGATTATTGAATGGTATATCAGAAGAAATGTAGCTGCAATAAGCTAATTTCTCATCAATAAGCCATAAATTATGATTATGATAAGGAATGTCTACATCTGACGTCCTCATAGGGTATATTAAGTTATGCAAAAAACTTTCTTTTTGGAAATGTCCATTATTATTTTGACGAATTCCAAAGTCCATCAAATCAAGAATAACTTTTCGATGTGCCACATATTCGGCTAGGGTGGCTCCATTTGCACTATTGATTTTTTCTATTTGTTGTCCAAATCTTTTGATATATTCCTCTGAATTTATAATACCTTTATTCAGATCATTTATTAGTTTTGTATTCTCCTTTGATGTATAACGGTCAAACTCTCTTTTTATACGATGTAATTCATCATCCATTTTGTCTTCACTCAAGTTCGGTTTCATTTTAGCCAAGGCTTCTGGCATATATTTTAGTAAATGCCGAAATTGGGGAGCCTGATAGGTTACATATTCTGTAATTCTCTTCAACTTATTTTCTGCAATTGGCTGAAGATAATCCTTTAAAAACTCATTTATTTCTACAATGACAGACTTCATAATCTGCTCCATTGTAATCATTTTTATCATACCTTCTGATGAGCCACTATCAGGAATATTAAATGAAAGACGATTCATATCAACATTATCATCTAAATACTTACTACGTAAAACACCAATATACCAAAAGCCGCTTTTTTCATAAATTTCTCTATCCAAATTTGTAATGTACTTATCCAATTCTTTTGTGTCAACCAGACGATTATGTGCACAAAGATATAATTTATTTCCATTAATAGATGTTTCCTCTGATTTTACATGAAGTAATTCAAATATTTCATTGCCAATAAGAAAGGTTTTGCTATTTTCTTCTGTTTGAATTTTTTCCCTAAACATTTGATTGAGGTTATATTTCTCACCATTGTCTATTAAGTTCATTTGTGGACATTCATCAGAAATAAAGTATACTAAGCAATGTTGCATAATTCGTGTAGCAATGGTTAATCCTCGCTTTGGAATGGCTTTTTGATAAGGATTTTGGCAGTTTACAAGTCGAACAAGAGTTTGATTATCTTTCTGGGTTTCATACTCTTCAAGTCCTTCCTTTATTTCCGATTGCTCTACTGAAAACTCAAATTCCCGTTTAACCCATCTAACATCATCAAAAAAAATACTCCTAATTTCAGCTTTTTCAAAAGCAACTAACCACGAAAATCTGCCAACTCCCTTTCCTCCAATAGAAGCTTTATATGTTGAATCAGATTCCATAAAGGATGTAAAATTTCGTTCATTGAATCCAACACCATTATCCGTAATCTCAAATGAACAAATTGGAGAAAGTTCACCTATTCCAAATAGGGTTAGTTGATTGTCACGTATAAGATTGATTGTAATGTAACTATCAAATTGTTCTTTAGCCTTTTTTCTCTCATCAATAGCGTGTATAGAATTGGCAATAGCTTCAAAGAGGGGAAAGAGAGGTTGATTTTTAGGAAGATTAAAATTTTTTACCCGTCCTCGCAAATTTATGGAGAAACTTTTCATTTTAAAACACCTCCTTAAGAGTATCTTCATGGGAAAATAATCTGCTTTTATTATATCATACCCAATAGGCTCAAACAATGTTTATGGGTTACATTAAAAGAAAACCATAAGCCTATAGGTAAGACAATCTCTCAAGAAGGCCAGCCATAGAATCATAAAATAAGAGAATTTTCCCAGAAATATATCCATACTCTTTATAAAATCATTCCGTCATATAATCCAGCAAATAGAACTTTCTTAAGGTTAATAAGGACATTTTACTGTCTGTGAGCGATAGTTTTATTCAAATAGGGCCTTTCATAACAGAAATAATTTACCGTTTGACAGACCCTATTTCGTATGTAATGCATTGCAGATTCAGGAAATGGGGATTTGTCAATGCATCACTACGAAAAAGATAGGATTATATGGATAGCCATTAGGATACAAAGTAAAATTGCTAAATATCGGTGAATTTGAAACCATTTAACTTTTAATCTTTTTCTTGCATAAAATGTTATTGCCAAATTAAAAATCAATACGAAAAGACTCAATCCCGTTATGTTCTGAATGATTGCTTGAGGATTTTTTATAAAAGAAATAACTCCATGTATTGTTGCAATACCTATAACCATCATTCCTAATGGCTTATGAATTTTTCTAAGTAACTGATTTACCTTTTTATTATTGGATATCCTACCAATATATTTAGCTAAAAGCAAAATACATACTCCTAAAGAAATCCAGCCAAGCCAATGATGTATCATAACATTCTCCTCTAATTTTTGATTTATCTCCTAAGCAAACTTCTGTTCATTGTTCTGTTTAATATACACATCATATCACAAATTGGCGTTCAGTACAATGTGGCGTAAATACTGGATTTATTGGAAAAGTTCAGTGTTTTACCTCCCATAAAATCCCCTTATATACGCTCAAACAATAACAAATAAGAATCCCATAAAACAGCCTATTTTCCTTCTTCAATCTGTTTCATATGTGAAAGTTCAGCCATGTGTCCAGGCGGGAAAAAGTCAGCCACCCGGCCATCCGCCTTATAGACAATCAGTGGCGGCGTGTCTGGTTCTTCCTTTTTTTGCACGGAAAGGAAAATATAGAGCTTCAAAAAGAAATCCACTGCCTTAAAATATAAAAGGAACTATAAAAAAATGCCCTCCCTTTGATCAAAACAATACGAGCAGAAACTGTGTCTTTTCTTCAAAACTATTCAAACAACTACATTACATTCATACTTTGCAACGTTTTGAAGTTTCCAAAAAGTAGGTAATCCAAGGTTCTGGGTTTGTGTTTCTTCAAATAAGCGTCAGGAATACAAGAAATTCTATCGGAAAGTAAAACAGGTATAGGAGAACTCAAAGTACAGATATGGGACTGTCAAAGTATGACGCATACGCAATGATATTGGTTCTCCATGCAGCGTCAAAGGAGTCCAAATGCATATGACAGAGCAGGGATTGTACTTTGTTATAGTAAAGAAGTACAATCCCCAGGCTAACTTTGACAGTGTTCTAGATGGTAAGGTGAATATTTTGAAATGTGAATTTGAAATGGAAACCATCCATCCAAAATCGTGTACGGACATTACCTAAATCCATGTACAAAAGAAAAGGTAAACTTATCTGACCATTGTTATGAACCAGTGCAGCCGCAAGACTAATGGCTAAGCCTATCGTACATCCATGACAATGCAACTTGCCATCCACCAGTAAAAACTGTATAAAATCCTATCATTCCATGCTAAAAAAGACAAGACAGGCATTCTGGCGGTGTAAAGTTCTTCCTTGTAAACTTTGGACATAATGATAGTGATTGGAACCAGGTGTTACAGCCTTCGTATACTAAAACAACGGAATGAGCCAGGTTTTTATCATAGGGTCTGTCTCCTTACATAAAAAGACTTTTAAATCTTCCGTAAGCTTCCTCCCACTCCCCTCCTCTATTTGGCTCATATATATTTATTTTTTGGGATTGGGCAATCAACTCCCTAGCCTCTTTTGTACCTCCAATGTCCCCAGATGCCACAAGCTGAAGCACAAGATTTCCAAGTACTGTAGCCTCCACTGGACCTGCCGCAACGGTTCTGTTACATGCATTGGCTGTGCACTGACAGAGAAGTTTACTCTGGGTTCCCCCTCCTACCATATAAATTGTCTCATATTTTTTCCCTGTACATTCCTCTATTTCCTCTAAAGCAATTCTATATTTCAATGCCAGGCTTTCATGAATGCACCTTACGATTTCACCTATGGTTTCAGGAACAGGCTGATTTGTTTTTTTGCAAAATTCTCGGATCTTTCCTGGTATATCTCCCTGGGGAACAAACTCTGGCGCATCAGGATCCACAAAGGAAAGGAAGCCTCTTGCCTCTTTTGCCAGTTTTTCCAAGTCTCCAAATCCGTATTCCTTTCCTTCTCTTATCCACTGTCTCCTGCTTTCTTGTATGAGCCAAAGTCCAATCATATTTTTTAGAAAAACAGCCTTTTTATCACATCCTCCCTCATTTGTAATATTGTACTTTTGAGACTTTTCATTAATAATTGGTTCCTCTAATTCTGTGCCAATCAAAGACCATGTGCCACAGCTAATAAATAGAAAATCTTTTTCCTTTGCCGTCACTGCCAAAAGAGCGCTCTGTGTATCATGAGAAGCTACAGAAATTACATCTACAGAATCTATAATGAGCTCCTGGCATATTTCTTTACTTATTGGTCCAATCTTTGTACCACTTTGTACAATCGTAGGAAAAATATGTTTTGGAAGACCTAACTTTTCTATAACATAGTAAGACCAGGATCTTTTCCTAGCATCAAGGAGCTGGGTCGTGGAGGCAATAGAATATTCTGCACTTTTCACTCCTGTTAACATATATGTAAATAAGTCTGGCATGAGCAGCAAAGTTTTCCCTCTTTCTAAAAACTCTGGCCTATTTTGAGATAAGGAGAGGAGTTGAAAGGCAGTGTTTATTTCCATAAATTGATTTCCTGTAATTTCATAAAACTTCTCTTTGTCTATGTACTCAAAACTCTTTTCCAACATGCCCTTTGTGCGATTGTCTCTGTAATGCACTGGGTTTTCCAATAAGGTTCCATCTTTATCTAATAGTCCAAAATCCACTCCCCATGTGTCAATGCCAATGCTTTGAAATCTCCCTTTTTGCTTCCCTTTTAAAATGCCTTGCTTCATTTCATAAAATAATCTTAGAACGTCCCAATACATAACTCCTCGAACTGTGACTGGCTCATTGGAAAACCGATGGAGTTCTTCTAGTATTATTTTCTCTCCGTTGTAAATACCAGCCATTGCCCTTCCGCCAGAAGCTCCAAAGTCAAATGCTAATACTCTCTTTTCCATGCCCTTCTCCTTTCTTACAAAATGCTGTCCCATAACTGGCGATCTGGATTTGCAATAATACTGCTGTCCAAAAGCATCCCCCTCTCACCAGCTGCTTTTTTTGCCTTCTCTATCGCTGCTTTGACTGCCGCCACTTCCCCTGTGAGCATGAGATAGGATTTTCCACACATTCCCCTTGCTATTCTTAACTCCACCAATTCTACCTGGGACGTTTTTGCAGCCTCATCAGCAGCAACAATTATAGTGGCTGCACTAAAGGTTTCCAGCACTCCAAGAGCTTTTACATCTTCTATGGGCGTTGACCCATAAATAGCTGGAAAAATAGATGCATGGGGGTTTCCTAAAACAAAGCCATCAACGAAATGCATACTGCATCTATCTTTCGCTGCTTCCATAGAGGCCTTGACTGCACTTAACTCCCCAGAAAAAAGTACAATATATTTTCCCGGACATACAGTCTGGGCTTCTATGATTTCTACGTTTGCTGTCTTTAAAATGATATCTGCTGCCTGTATTCCTGTTGAAACAGTAACATACTCTGCCATTCCCAATGCCTTTCCCATCTGCCTCTCCCTTTCTTATCCATGAACTATCTCTGTTTTCATCATAATGATATGGTCTGTTACTTCCCACACTTCTCCATCCATAGGGGCATGGTAAGATACACTTAATGCATCTTCCATAGCGCCAGCGATTTTCTGTCCAGTTTTTACTTTATCTCCTTTGGCTACCTCTGGCTTTGCCAGCCCTCCAATATGCTGACCTAAGGATATTTTTAAAAAAGAAGGCTTTGGGATCTCTTTTGTAAGGGGAGCATCTGTGTCATAAGAAGTCAATCCCAGCTTGGCAATTAACCTTCCCATAGGAACCATTCTCTCCCTTCTCATAGGATGAACATCCCTAAAGGAAGGGTTCTTCATAGGTTTTACTCCCTTTTCCCTCAGTCCATTTTTATAGCTGCCAATAAGGCTTTGGGGAGCTAAATTTTGCATGCAGGCATACATTTCGCATATACCACACTGGGAACAATAATAAGTGTTGAGAAAAGGTTCTATATTTCTTGTAACCCCGCTTGTGGCTCCTTTCATAAATTCATGGGGTTCAATGGGATGCCCCAGCAAATTTCTTGGACATAAATCTGTACATATACGGCATTGGCAGCAAGAAGCCATTGCCCGTTTCATACTTACTGAGTTTTTCCTCTTTTTATTTTGGACAACCAAATGGTTTTCGTGAAATACTAAAAGGGCATTGGACGTTTTTGTAATGACCTCCTCACCAGATGCAAGAGGGCCAGTCATAGGTCCTCCATGAATATAGACAGGTTCTTTTACGAGGGAGCCTCCAGCCAATTCCACTACCTCTTCTATTTTCATTCCAATAGGCACCTTTACAGTTTTCGGCTCTCTCACCTCACCACCTATTGTTAAATATTTATGGGTTACTGGCTGCCTTTCAAAGATCGCTCTGTAAACATTATAAATTGTCTCTACATTGAATACCCCAATACCTATATCAATTGGAAGTTTCCCTGGAGGCACTACCTTTCCAGTTACCTCATAAATGGTAATGACCTCATCCCCCGCAGGATATATTTCTGGAAGCCTTCCTATTTTCATAGGACAGAGGCGTTTTTTTTCTGTAAATGCCCGTTCCACAGCCTCTATTGTTTTCCTATATGCTCCTTTTACAGCAATCATTACTTTTTTAGCCTCTACTGCCTCTGCTATTACTTCTAAAGCATCTAAAATTTCATAGGCATGTTTTGCGAGAAGCTGTCTATGTACTCGAAGAAGTGGTTCGCATTCCGCACAATTTAATACAATTATTTCTATTCTTTTATCTAGTTTTCCATAAGAGGGAAAACCAGCGCCTCCAGCGCCCACAATGCCCCCTTCTCGCATAATCTCTTTTAATTCCTCTATTTCCATAAGTTTCTACTCCAGTTCCATGCCATTGTCTACAATTCCAACAACAGCTGCGTCTATAGGCGCCTTCTCCATACCCCATCCTACTCTTGCAGCGCTGCCCTTTGCTACAAGGACAATCTCACCGATTCCAGCCCCTACATTATCAACGGCTACTATTCTTCCCCCTCCGCCTTCCATTTTTTGAAAGGGTTCTACAATTAAAAATTTACAACCTACTAAATGCTCATTTTTTCTTGTAGCTATTACACTGTCTACAACCTTTCCTACAAGCATTTTAATCCCCCATTTCTCATAGACCTGTTTCAGGCTTCAATTCTTTCCTCTGTCAGCAAATATCCCATATCCCCTGACTGTATTCCTGCCCCATTGGCTTCATCTGCATCAATATGCATTTCCAGCGTAAATCTTTCGTCCACTCGGACCTGTACATGATTGAATATGGTTCCCCTCTCATTTTCTACTTTGACAGAAACAATATTTCTGTCTTTTTGTCCAGAAGCTTTTGCGTCCCCGGGAGACATATGGACATGACGCCTTGCTATAATGCAGCCTTCCTGCAAGTAAACAGTCCCTTTTGGACCTACCAAGGCTATGGGAGCAGATCCCGCCACATCTCCTGATTCCCTTACTGGAACCCCAATTCCTAATTTATAAGAATCTGTCTTTGAAATTTCTACCTGGGACTTTGTTCTTACTGGTCCTAGAACCCGGACATTTTCAATAGCCCGAAGTTTCGTTCCAACTATGGTCACCTCCTCGTTTGCTGCAAACTGACCACCCATTAAGTCTTTTTTCCTTGTGAGCTTGTATCCCTTCCCAAATAAAATTTCAACATGCTCTTGTGTTAAGTGGACATGTCTTGCGGATATTCCAATAGGAACCATGTAACCCTTTGTTTCGTAGTCTTTCTTACATAAAACTTCTGTCACCAGCCTGGCAATGTATTCCTTTGTCTGCTCTTCCACTTTTCCACCTGCTTTCTCTTATTTTAATACAGGAAGAATCTTTTCTACGTCATTGTGAGGTCTTGGAATGACATGGGTCGCTACCAATTCTCCTAACTTAGAAGCTGCATTTGCTCCTGATTCCACTGCCGACTTTACAGCTCCCACATCTCCTCTTACCATAACAGATACAAGCCCTGAACCTATTTTTTCCGTTCCTACCAAATCCACATTTGCTGCTTTAAGCATTGTATCTGCCCCTTCAATGGCTGCTACTAATCCTCTTGTTTCAATGATGCCTAATGCTTGCTGTACCATTTTTACCTCCTTGACTGCCTTTTCCTCTATTTCCAGATTTTCATTTTCTTTCTTATCTATTGGTTTTTTCTTTATCTCTGCCATTCACCAATCCACCACCTATTATTCCTTACTATTTTAGACGGCTGGCACTAAGTTCAATTAGTCTTCTCACTTCCTCATGGGGGTTTGGAATGACCCCATGGACACATTTCCTCATCCCTTTTGCAGCCGCCGCCTCAATGGCAGCTGATACAGCTGCCACATCTCCCTCTATAATCAAAGTAACCAGCCGCCCTCCCAGTTTACGTTCCCATGTCACTAAGGCAACATCCGCTGTTTTACACATAACATCCAGGGCGGCAAAAGCAGCAGTCACACTTGGTATTTCAAAAAATCCCAATGCTTTCATCATTTATATTCACGCCTTTCTGATAGGCTTCCAGGTTCACCCCTACTTTAGTGAAGGGAGAATTTTCTCTACATCCCCATGAGGTCTTGGAATCACATGTACTGCCACCAATTCTCCTAACTTAGAGGCTGCCTCTGCGCCTACTTCTGTCGCTGCTTTTACTGCTCCTACATCTCCTCTTACCATGACAGATACAAGTCCTGAGCCTATTTTCTCTGTCCCTACCAGAGTAACTTCCGCCGCCTTTGTCATTGCGTCCGCCGCTTCAATCGCCGCTACCAAACCTCTTGTTTCAATCATACCTAACGCTTCCTGAGCCATTTTTGTTACCTCCCATTTATTCTTAATTTTTATCAAAGGCGCTTAATTTCAGCATCCCTTCAATCTCTTTTTGGGGCCTTGCTATGACATGTGTCGAGACAACCCCTGTTACACAATTTGCCGCTTCCTCTGCTGCAAGAACGGCAGCCCTTACATCTTCCACCCTTCCTCTAAATTTCACCATAACAATAAGGGGAACAGGAAGGGCATCTGCATTGGCAGGTTTATTTTTATCAAAATTCTCAAGGGTTACATTGGCAGCTTTGCATCCTGCATCTGCTGCCATGAAGGCGGCAGTCAGCCCAAATACTTCTATCAATCCTACTGCATTTGTCATCTTCTACCTCCTGCTTTCTTACATATTTACTATTGCAATTTTTAACCCTTCCATTGCTAAATTCGTTCTATGACCTTCATTTATCCTTTCTAAAGGAAAGGTATGGGTAATAAGCTTCTCTAGAGGAAGGCCTATTCCCTTTGCCCTTTTTAAAAAGTCAAAGGTTGTTGCATAATCCCGAAGGGTATACACCCAGGATCCCACTATGGTAATCTCTTTTGCACATATGTCAAAATGGGGATTGATTTTGGCATCTCCACCGTTAATGAAAAATCCCAGCTCGCATAGTCCTCCTCCATTGCGAATAAATTTATATATATTGCCATGGGCTATGGGAGAGCCTGTGCATTGGAACCCAAAATCAGCAAGCTTTCCATCAAAAGCCGCTTTCAATCCCTCTGACAATTCCTCTGTGCCATGGAAGTCTTTAAAGTTTACAGCTCTCTCAGCCCCCATCTCTTTTGCAAAATCAAGGCGCTTTTGCTCCCCATCTACCGCTACAATATGTTCTATTCCCATTGTCCTTAAAACAGCTATACAAATTAAGCCAATAGGCCCGCACCCTTGCACAACAACTCTTGAATTAAACTTTAAAATGCCCGTTGTCTTTCCTCTCTCTACTGCATGGACAAGCACTGCACAAGGTTCAATTAAAATTCTGGAATACAAATCTAAGTCACTGACATTAAAAACAGTTGAACCTTTGCGCAAAACAATATAATCTGCAAACCATCCATTAAGATGGATAGAATCGTCTGGCAAAAGTCCATAGACATCTGCTCCCCCAACATTTTGTTTATTTAAGTCAAACATAGTAATGTCTGGATTATCTTTAAAGATCATACAGGATACTACTTTATCTCCCACATGTAGTGGTTTACCAGCGCTATCTGCTTTTACCCTCCTCCCCATCTTTACAATTTCTCCCGTTCCTTCATGTCCCAGCACAACAGGAATTAGTCCAAAGGGATCTCCTTTGAATTCATGGGCATCTGTCCCACAAATGCCGCAGCCTTCTACCTTTACTAAAATATCCTCTTCTCCTAATTGTGGAATGGGATACTCCTGTATCTCATAATGCTCCACTCCCGTAAGCATAGCAACCCTGCTTATTTTTGGAATATTGAAATCCCTTTGATTTCTTTCTTGTTCTTGATCTGACATCATACTTTGGAGCACTTGCCTTACTACTTTCTCAATTTCTGTTTCCTTCATCTCCACAGGCTTTTTCCTCCTATATTCCTATCGAATGCATAAACTATCTGCCAAAACGCATCTTCTGCTTTTTGTAAAAGTACTTGCACAAGTAAGTCCCTCTCCTGTCCTGCTGGCTATGGTAAAAGTGCAAAAACCTTCCCCTCCATAGCCTAAGGCTGCATAGGACGGGGCATTTTTCACAAAAATCGCTGTGTCCATGGCCTTTCCAAAACGAGTGAGATTTTCTACATCTCTAGAATGCATATGGGCTGAATGACGATTTCCATGTTCCAGCCACACTGCCTGACAAATGGCGTCTTCAATGTCTTTTGCCCTGACAATTCCCAAAATGGGCATCATCAGTTCCTCTGCAATTAAGGGATGTTCCTTAGGCCCCTCAAAAATAATACATCTTGTGTCCTCAGGAGCCTTGACTCCAATCATGGACAACAGTGTTTTTGCATCCCTCCCCACACATGAGCGGTTCAGCACCTTTTTTGTCATCACTAAGGCGCTCAGCCTCTCCAACTCTTCTTTAGAAAGGAAATATCCCCCCTTTTCTTTCATATAATAGATAAGCTCATCGGCTATCTTCTCTAGGGCAACGACCTCCTTCTCAGCAATGCATGGAAGGTTATTGTCAAAGGTACATCCATTTATAATATCTGCGGCCCCTTTTTTTATGTCTGCCGTCTCATCTACAAGAACCGGAGGATTTCCTGCGCCTGCTCCAATCCCTCTTTTTCCTGAAGATAATACGGCAGTTACAACACTAGGACCTCCCGTTGCTACCATGAGGGAAATATCTCTATGTTTCATCATATAACTGCTTGTTTCCAAGGTAGGATTATGTAAGGATACAGCAATATTTTCTGGCCCTCCTGCTTCTATGGAAGCTTGATTTACAAGCTGTACTGCGTAATTGGATACTTTAACGGCCTGGGGATGGGGACTAAACACAACTGTATTCCCTCCTGCAATCATGCCAATGCTGTTACATAAAACAGTCTCACTAGGATTTGTACATGGTGTAATCGCTCCAATTACGCCAAAAGGGCCCATCTCTGTTAAGGTCAAACCTCTGTCTCCAGACCATGCCTGGGTTGTTATGGCTTCTGTTCCTGGAGTCTTATCTGCTAAAAGCAAATGTTTTAATGTTTTGTCCCCCACATTCCCCATTCCTGTCTCCTCAACACCCATTTTTGCCAGCAGTTCTCCCTGCCCCCTTGTTTTTTTACGAATATTACTTATGATTTTTTCACGAAAATCCATGGGCATTTTCTGCATAACTTTTTGGGCTTTTTTTGCTGCTGCAATGGCATCATCCATATTTTTGAATATACCCTCTTGTTCTTTTTGAGGAAAACGTTCCATTCGGGCCATTACTTCTCTTACCATTGCTTTTATTTCTTCTTCCCTTACTTCCACACTATAACCTCCTCAAAAACCTTTCTTTCATATTCTTCTAATAGACTATCTTGTTTCTCACTCCCAATCCATTGGAGATTCATGCCTATCCCCTTGTGTCCTAAACTTTCCCTTTGGATGCTCCACCTATCAAGAAAGATTTAGCTGCTCCAATACCTTTTGTGTAATTTGGGAAACAAGTTGCTCTGATATCCCCTCCTCCTTTGGAGAATGCCCTCCTTTGCAATTGTGGCAGCTCTTCTTTCCCTCTCTTGTATTGGGACACAAATTCGCTGGATGTTTTCCTGACATACCCATCTGTCTCCTGATTTCATATAGTCTTTGCACCTGCTCCTCTGATAACTCCTTTGGCCCTCCCAAATGTTCTGCAATATAGAGAAGATGGGCATAAAACTCTACCGTTTCCATTTTCATATAAGCAGAAAGCAGGGAATCGGAATAGGTAAGCGCTCCATGGTTTTCTAGCAATACTGCATCAAAATATTCTAAATATTCAGACACTGCATCTGGAATCTCCTCTGTCGAAGGAGTTCCATATTTTGCAACAGGAACGCATCCTAATGAAATGACTGCCTCTGGCATAATAGGCTGGGTCAGTGCCTTTCCTGCAATAGCATATCCTGTGGCATACATAGGGTGGGCATGGACAACACTTTTTACATCTGGTCTCTCTTTGTAAACTCTCATATGCATCTTTATTTCTGAGGATGGCTTAAATCCTTTATTGGCTTGAATGACTCTTCCCTCTTTATCTACTTTGCAAATATATTCTGGAGTCATAAATCCTTTGCTTACCCCAGTAGGTGTGCATAAAAATTCATGCTCGCTGATTTTTACAGAAATGTTGCCATCATTGGCTGCTACCATTCCTCTGTTATAAATTCTCCTGCCTATATCACATATTTGTTTTTTTATTTCATACTCCCTTTGCATTTTTTCCTCCATTCTCCTGCCCTGCAGCTTTTTAAGTCCTTGTTATTGCACATACAGTAAATTCCAATGTGTTTTTACAGTAATCCACTAATTCCTTCATAGCCTCTTCCACCTGAGACACACTGCCTGTCACAAGAAGAGTTCCATTTAACCTATCAATAAATCCAATTTCAACACCTGATGCTTTTAAAGCTATATCTGCTCCAATAATCGACGTCTCTCCAGGACTCATAGTTACAATTCCAATAGCTCCCTTGACCTTTTCCTTTCCTTTTGACAAGTTGAGCCTTTCCAATAAAACATTGTCTGGATTTGCAATAACATGGGCGAGGGTTATCTGTCTCCCAGGCACAATTTCCTGAATAATTCTCATTCTATCTTCCAAAGAGAAGGTTTTATCCACTCTTTTACCCTCCAATCTGCCCTTTTATGCCGCTATCTATTACAATATCCAGAAGCTCCTTTATTTTCTTATTAGATAAAGGCTCAATATGATCAAGGAGATAGTCTCTGCCAAGGGCTCTATATTTATCCCTCCCCAGTCTATGGTAAGGAAGGAGATGTATTTTTTCTATTCCTGGAAGGGTTTTCACAAACTGTACAATATCCCTTATCTCCTCTGGCTTATCGTTAAATGTTGGAACAACAGGCACTCTTATTGTAAGTCTTACTTTACTTTTTGCAATCTTCCTTGCATTGTCCAGCACAAGGCCATTATCTTTTCCTATAAATTCCTTATGTTTTATTGGATTCATATGTTTAATGTCCAATAATACATCATTGATTTCTGGCAATAGCCGTTCCACAATCTCATATTTTACTGCCCCTGTCGTCTCCACAGCTGTTTTCAATCCAATTTCCCTAGCCTCCTTCAAAAGGGCATAGGCAAAGTCTGGCTGACACATACATTCCCCTCCTGAGAGGGTCATTCCTCCATTGCTTCTGCGGTAATAAGCCCGATCCTGTTTCACCTGGCTTAACACCTGCCTTACTGTCACATCTTCTCCTATTACCTTCCCTTGATTGTCTCTTATCATTGTTTGGATGGCAAATTCCTGGGACTCAGGGTTACAGCACCAAGGGCAGCGGAACATACACCCTTTTAAAAATACTATGGAACGAATGCCTGGCCCGTCATGGATGGAAAACTTTTGAATATCAAAGATTCTGCCTTTTACGTCCAAATAATCTATTTCCATAAGCTGTCCTTCCTGTCCCTACAATCCCGCCTGTTCTGTCCCATTAATAATATCATCCTGCAATGAGGCAGAGAGGGAAGTAAACAATGCACTGTAACCTGCCACCCTGACAACTAACGTTTTATATTGTTCTGGATGTTTTTGAGCTTCCAGGAGAGTTTCCCTGCTTACCACATTAAACTGGATATGACTTCCTTTCTGGTCAAAGTATCCCCTAATAAAGGCTGTGAAATTTTCCAATCCTTCTCTTCCACTAAGAGCTGATGGATGGAACTTCTGGTTGAAAAGTGTTCCATTGGAAGCAATTCCATGATCTAGTTTTGCCACAGAATTAGCAGCTGCCGTTGGGCCGGATACGTCTTTTCCTGCTGAAGGGGAAACTCCATCTGCTACTGGGGCTCCTGCAAGTCTTCCATCTGGGGTGGCTCCTGTCTGGGCTCCTAAAGGTACATTGGCGGATACTGGATAAAGTCCTGCCTGATACCAGCCTCCTCTTGGATTTTGATAAATCTCCAATGGTCTTGTATAAGTGTAAGCAACATCTCTTGCAAAGGCGTCTACCTCTTCTATATCGTTTCCAAATTTAGGAACTCCTTCAATAAGCTTTAATAAGGCGTCGTATTTCTCCCTTTCTTCCTTTGATGTACCATGGGAAGCTGCCATCGTGGCAATCTGAACAATTTCTTTTTCCCTTACTTTCTTTCCCTGGCTTAATAATTTTTCAACTACTTCCTTTGTTATTTCTTCTACCCTTTCCTTACAAAGCCCTCTTCCATAGTTATCTTCTAACGCCTGTTTATACTCTGCCATGGTTACTTTTTTCTCATCAAATACTAAAGTTTTAATGGCGTATAATGAATCCGCCATATTGGCAATGCCAAATCCTTGGGGGCCAGTGAAATTGTAAACAGCTCCCCCTTCCTGTACGCTTTTTCCTCTTTTTATACAATCTTCAATCATGGAAGAAAGATAAGGGAGGGGACATCGCTCTCTATGGGCTACATCAATGGCGTTATCTGCATTGACAAGGAGATCTATACAATAATTCATCTGGGCTTTGTAAGCATCGTAAAATTCATCAAAGGTTTCCATTTTTGTTACATCCCCTGTTTCTATTCCAACTTTCTGACCTTTCTCATATCCATTAGAAAATACTAGCTCTAGAGGTCTGCACATGTTAAAAAATGCTGCATCATGCCATCCATCTGTCTTTCCTGACTTTTGAGGCTCCACACAGCCGATAATATTGTAATCTCTGGCATCCTCTAATGTGAGACCTCTATTCAAAAGAGAAGGGATAATAACTTCGTCATTATAGTAAGCTGGCAGTCCGATTCCTGTTCTTGTAAGGCTTACAGCCTTCATCATAAACTCATGGGGTGTTTTATTCCATACCCGTACAGAAAGGGAAGGCTGAGGAAGCATAACATGCATGGAAGCCTCAATACACATATAAGAAAGTTCATTCGTAGCATCTTCTCCTTCTTTATTTTGTCCAGAGGCAATTAAGTTCTGAAACAGCCCATATCCAGCAAATCCTTCTGCCGATGCTGCATCCCTTACTTTGTTAAGATCATTTAGCTTCACCCAAATGCAGTCCATTAATTCTTGGGCAAATTCTTTTGTGATTCTCCCTGATTCTATATCTTTTTTATAGTAAGGATACATGTATTGGTCAAATCGCCCTGGAGAAATAGAGTGACCACTGGACTCTATTTGCAAAAGCATTTGAATAAACCAAAAAGACTGACAGGCTTCATAAAAGGATGTTGCACCTTTTGCCGGTACTCTCTCACAATTTTTTGCAATTTGTAAAAGTTCTTCCTTTCTTTGTTCATTGGAGCATGTTTCTGCCACTTCCCTTGCAAGGAGGGCATATCTTTTTCCATATTCCATAACTGCTTCCAAACTTTTTGCCACTGCATTTAAAAAATGGGTTTTTTCTACATAATTTACATCCCCTACCTTACATTTTTTCCGTTCTGCCTGTACTTCTTCTAATAACCCTTCATACCCTATTTCTAATATTTTTCCATAATTTACAGTCACATGTCCTACTCCATTATAGAAATAATTTCCTGGGGTGAATATATTATGTTCTATTGCTTTTCTCGTCTCTGGCATCATGTAGGAAGCAGCCAGTTCACTTGTTGTCTTTCCTTTCCAATAACGGTAAACTTCCCTTAATGTCTCTTTTGTATCTTCTGAAATATAAAAAGGATCTGCCGCCCTAGAAGTCACTGTATCCAGCTCTTCCTCCAGCCAGGAATAAGAAAACTCCGGGAAAACTTGACACCCCCTTGGAGACATTGTTGCGCTGCCAACAATCAGTTCTTCCTCTCGTATAGTAATGGGTATATTTTTTAAAATATGGGCAAAGGCCTTTCCCCTTCTGTCAATGACTGGCTCTCCCTCTGTCTCCTTATAAGATTCTGTAATCAGTACTGCCCGATCCCCCTCAATTTCTGGCATTTTTTCGAAGAGTCTTCCTACAAGCCTGTCAATTCTTGGGCTTTTAAGAATTTCATACTTTTCAGGTTTCATACATTCCCTCCTATTTCAAATGCATCTCTTCCATAATTCTCTTTGTAATCTCTAAAACCATTGACTTGCCAGACTCTTCCTTCCCGTACTTTTTGTGTTTGACAATAGCTTCTCCTGGATGTCTTCCAGTCAGCCCGTAATTAGCCCTCATATTACACAGCTTCCTTACTTCTTCTTCTGGCAGCTCCTTTGGCCCTCCTGCCTGTCTTGCAATAAATAAAAGCTGAGCGTAAAACTCAACAGCTTCCATCTTATGATAGGCTCCAAGCAAAGAATCCCCATAGGTTAAGGCCCCATGGTTTTCCAACAAAACAGCATCATAATTTTGTAAAAAGGGTGAAACAGCGTCTGGAATTTCCATGGTGGAAGGAGTTCCGTAAGGAACAATAGGGACTTCTCCCAGACCTATGACAGCCTCTGGCATAATAGGCTGATCCAATGGAATTCCCGCAATAGCAAAACCAGTAGCATACATTGGATGGGCATGGACAACACTTTTTACATCCTCTCTTTCTTCATAGACCCTCATATGCATTTTGATCTCTGACGATGGCTTAAATGTTCCATTTGCCTGAAGTACATTTCCCTTTTTATCAACCTTACAAATATATTCCGGCGTCATAAACCCTTTGCTTACCCCCGTAGGTGTGCAAAGATATTCATTTTCCCCTATTTTTACAGATATATTGCCATCATTAGCCGCTACCATTCCTTTATTGTATATGCGTTTTCCAATCTCACATATCTGTTTTTTTATTTCATATTCTGAAACCATCTTTCCTTCTCCTTCTGCTCGTTATTCTTTGTAAAAGCTGCCAAGCTGCCACAAGTGGCAGGGGCAGCCTATTTTTTATTAGTCATAAAGATTTGGTGCAATAGAAGGATCTTCCATATTCTCTGCTGTAAACCATTGACATCCTGTATCTACGTCAGCTACAGACTCTCCTTTTGCAGCTTTTACTGCCAGCTCCACAGTTTTTCGTCCAATGTCCAAAGGAGACTGAGTAACAGCGCCAGCTAGCTTTCCAGCCTTTACTGCATCTTTAATAACCGTTCCAGAGTCAAAGGCAACGCCTACAACATCTTTTCCTAACTTCCCTATATTAGCGTCTCCATTGACAAGTCCTTCTCCTGAAAACTGATTTGAACCATAAATACATAGAATGTCTTCTTTATTTAATAATGTCTGGGCGTCTGTAGAAGAAAGAGCAGCTTCCACCTTCGAAGGAACGGCTATATCAAGAATAACATTTCCTCCCTCTCCTTTATCTGTTACCTGTGAATCATTGACATACTTTTCATTTCCAACAATACTCACTGTCTTGCCATCGGCTATAACTAATTCCGCCATCTTGTCAATAAATCCTAACCCCCGGTTAATAATGGACTCTGCAGTGGCATCCTGATTCATTACACCGATTCTTACGCTCCCTTGTGTACTTAAAATCCTATCTTTTATTATTTTATATGTCTCCTCTGCTGCTAATGCGCCAGCTGCATAATTATCTGTCGCTGCATTGGCGTATACTGCCCCTTCCGGAGCTTCTGGAACGCCAGAGTCAAACCCTATAATAGGAATTCCTGCACTTTGGGCCTGGGCAATTCCATCGTTTAGGGCAGAGACGTCTAAAGCTGCCAGTCCAATAGCATCTGGTTGAAGCTGAATAGCCGTATTTAGCATTTGTACTTGCTGTGCAATATCAGACTCTGTATCTGGCCCTTGCATCTGTACTTCCACTCCCAGCTCTTTAGCCTTTTCCTGGGCTCCCTGCCAAACTGCCTGCCAATATTGGTGCTGGAACCCTTTTGAAACAAGGTAAACCATCATGCCTTCATTGCTTGTAGATTCTGTAGAAGCTCCTTCCTGTGCATCTGTCCCTAGCTCTTCTGCCTCTGTGTTTGCATCTTCTGCTGGCTCTGTCGCTGCTGGCGCTGATTGATTATTTCCACATCCGGCCAATAGCATGCCTGCCATGGAAATACAAAGAATTGCCCTTAAAACTTTTCTTTTCATAAATATAATCCTCCTTTTTTTCATTGTTTTTATGTAAATTCCTAAAATGCAGGAATGAAACATTGAACATTTGTCATCCTTTACGTCTTCTATTACATACGTCTATAAATACAGCTATTATAAGGACAAGTCCTGTGGCAACCTGCTGCCAGGCAGTGTTAAGTCCAATGAAAGGCAGTCCTGTTTTTAATACGGAAATAATAAAAACACCAATCATCGTTCCTGCTATAGTACCATTCCCCCCACTCATGGACGTTCCTCCAATAACAACTCCCGCTATGGCATCCATCTCAAATCCGGAACCGGCTCCTGGTAAAATAACCTGGTAAATAGATGCATAGGACACGCCTGCAATGCCTGCAAATAACCCGCTGAATACATATGCCAATGTTTGCCACTTATCAACATCCACTCCTGAGAGTCTTGTTGCTTCTAAATTGCTTCCAAGAGCTAAAATGTAACGGCCTGGTCGGGTTTTATTCAGTACAATGGCCATGACAATGGCAGAGGCAATCAATAAAATAAATCCCGTCGGTACAATAACCCCTGACTGGCTGTTTATACGGAAAATGTTCCGATACCATCCTTCCTCTGACGTACTGGATTTCCATGTAACACTCTGAGACATTGTTACAATGGCTCCTAAACCTTTAGACAACATCATGGATCCTAAGGTTGCAATAAAAGGAGGGAGTTTCATTTTCGATACCATCCATCCGTTCATAAGGCCAAAAAGGGCTCCAATTGCAACGCAAAGAAGTATTGTTGGAACAATTGGCAGTCCCTTAGAAACATTCAAATAACCAGCCATCAGTGCAGAGCAGCTAAGAACCGTTCCAATCGAAAGATCAATTCCTCCTGTTGCAATGACAAAAGTAATTCCTATAGCCATAAAGCCAATATAATAGGAAGCGTCAAAAATGTTCACTATAGTAGCATAAGAAAAAAATTTATTATTTAATAAACCAAATGCTAGATAGATAACAATAAGCGCAATGAACGCTACAAGCCTTTGTGTGCCAATCGCCTTTACGATTGGGTTGTTTTTCAATCCTTCCATTTTCCCCTCCACTTAATCTCTTTTTGTAGCCGCATACATAATATTTTCCTGGGTGGCCTCTTCAATCGTGATTTCTCCTGTCTTCCTCCCTTCACACATGACGATAATCCGATCACTCATGCGAAGTATTTCTGTCATTTCTGAAGAAATCATGATAATGGACTTTCCCTGGGCTGCCAGTTCACTCATTAAATGATAAATTTCACTTTTGGCTCCAACATCAATTCCCCTTGTAGGCTCGTCAAAAATTAAAATATCACAGTTACGTATGAGCCATTTGGCAATGACCACCTTCTGCTGGTTGCCTCCTGATAAATTTACCACTAGCTGATCGACACCTGGTGTTTTCGTTTTTAGCTTTTTTACATATTCCAAAGCTGTTTTTGCTTCCTTCCCTTTATCAATAAAAAATCCTTTGGAAAATGCCTCAAGATTTGCCATAGTGGAATTTTGTGCCACAGTTTTTTCTACCACAAGTCCATATCGTTTTCTGTCCTCTGACAAATATCCAATTCCTGCTTTTACTGCATCCTTTGTCGTTTTGATTTCCACTTTTTTCCCATTAATATATATATTTCCCCCGTCCTTCTTATCTGCGCCAAATAAAGCTCTTGCTGTCTCTGTCCTGCCAGCTCCCATTAATCCAGAAAAGCCGAGTATTTCTCCTTTATGTAACTCAAAACTTACATCTTTTACCATTTTCCCCGCCCGAAGATTTTCTACTTTGAGGACAACAGGCGCATCTGTAGGTACATTGCTTTTTTCCTTTGGGTCTTCATAAATAACCCTTCCTACCATTCCCTTTATAATGTCATCTTTTGTAGAATTTTCCGTTATTAATGTTGCTACATATTCCCCATCCCTCATGATGGTCACCCTATCTGTAATCTTTTTAATTTCATCCATTCGATGAGAAATATATACAATGCCCATTTGTTTTTTCCTTAAATCTCTGATAATTTTAAACAGTCCTTCAATTTCTGTCTCTGTCAAAGCAGCTGTTGGTTCATCAAATACAATGATTTTGCACTCTCTGGAAATAGCCTTTGCAATTTCACACATTTGTTGACGTCCAACAGTAAGATTTCCCATTATTTCTCCTGGATCAATATCAATATTTAATTTCTGAAACAGCTTTCTGGATTCTTCTTCCATCTTCCCATCATTTATTATCTTTCCATTCATCATTTCCCTGCCAATAAAAATATTTTGGGCTACGGAAAGATGATTCATCATGTTTAACTCCTGATGCACAATAGAAATGCCTGCCTCCTGGGCTTCCTTAGGATTGGTAAAGGCAACCTCCCTGCCTTCGTAAAGAATGCTGCCTTTATCTTTGGAATAAATGCCTGTAAGCACCTTCATTAATGTCGATTTTCCTGCGCCGTTTTCACCCATGAGAGCATGAACTTCTCCTTTTTTAATCTCAAGATCTACTCCTTTTAAGGCGTGTACCCCTGGAAAGGATTTATCAATCCCTTTCATTTTCAAAATTACATTCCCCACCTTTTCACCTTCCATTCTGTACTTTCCAATACCCTTTTCATACATTTATTATATTTGGATCATCCCCTATTCTAAATAGAATATCTTCTAAAAAAAGGTGAAAAAATTACTGCCCTATTCTTCTTTAAAAGGGAAAATTAACTCCTGTATATTTTCTGCATACATATTGTCTCTTGTAATAAGTAAAAATCCTGAATCAATGTTTTCTGCCACCTCTTCTCCCCGAAAGGCCATGACTCCTGTCTTTACCCCTAAATACCCCATTTTAAAAGGCTTTTGAATAACAATTCCCTCCAAGACTCCTTCCTCTAAAAGTCTGATTTCCTCTAAGGAACTGTCAAATCCCACTACCCGAACCTGTCCTGAAAGTCCTGCCTTTTTCACTGCCCTTGCCGCCCCCACAGCTGAATACTCGTTTAACCCTGCCACTAAGTCTATCTCTTTATGCTTGGCAAACATTCCTTCCATGAGCTGCTCTGCCTTCTCATACTCTGAATTGCAAAATAAAACATCCACAATTTTCTCCTCATCTTCTCCTAGAGCCTGCCTTAATCCCATCTCCCTTTCAATAGCGGTAGATGTACCTTTTACATGTCCTATAATGACAATTTTAGAATCTTCTTCAATAAAGCTTTTTAAATATTCTCCTTCCAGCTGTCCTGCCTTTATATTGTCCGTGGCTACCTTGGACTTTTCCAATTGTTTCTCCATGGATGAGTCAATTAAAATAAGGCATATTCCCGCCTCTATAATTTTTTCTGCTGCTGGGATCGTCTCTGTATAGCTGGAAGGAGACAGTAAAATAACTTCTGGCTTTTGGGCAATGGCCCACTCGATCAGTTTATTTTGAGCCTGGTAATTATCTTCTTTGTCTGCTGCCACTACTTCCAAATCTACCTCATACTCTTTAGCCGCCATATGAGCCCCTTCTAAAAGCTGGGTCCAGAAGTCATTATCCTCATCAATGACCTTTGCTATATAAATTATTTTCATATAGCCATGTTGTCCCCTATCCCCTCGAAAAGAAAACACTTTTAACATTCCTATGGATAGTATGAAAAGGAATGTGCAAAAAAGTAATTTTTTAGTCCTCTTCATTTTTTACCTCTCCTTCTTCTCTTCCAGGTATACGTATTACTACTAAGGTCCCTTCCCCTAAAGTGCTTGTAAAAAATAGCCCATACTTATCCCCATAGTTTAACTTCAATCTCATCTGGACATTGTTTATGCCCATTCCTCTTTCCTTTGTTTTTCCTTCAGAAGAAAATATATAGTTTAACCTCTCCCCATCCATTCCAATGCCATTATCATATATTTCAATAGCAACATCTTCCCCTTCTCTGTAAGCATGAATGCCTAGAAATCCCTTTCCATCTTTGTATTTAATTCCATGATAAATAGCATTTTCTACAATAGGCTGCAAAACTAATTTCAGTATGGGCACTATCCCTAAATCTGGCTCTATTTGTATATCAAACTCTAGTTTATCTTTATACCGCATTTTCTGTATGGTCAAATACTCTTTTATATACTGAAGTTCCTGCTCTAAAGGAATTTCCTCTTGTTCATTGCTTATACTTTGGCGTAAAAGCTTTGCAAGAGAGGAGGTCATACGTACAACCTCTTTGTTTTTATTTCCTTCTGCCATCCATATAATAGAATCCAATGTATTATACAAAAAATGAGGATTGATTTGGGCCTGAAGGGCTTTTAGCTCATGGAGCCTTTTTTGTCTCTGTTCGAAAATGTTTTGCTCCATAAGTTCCCTAATTTTTACAGTCATTACATAGAAAGAGCGAAGAAGACTTCCAATCTCATTTTTGTTTTCCATGTCTCCTAAAGAGATCCCAAGGTTCATTCTCTCTTTTATTTCCAGATCTATATTCTCAAAGTTTCCCTGTTCCACTTCCTTCATAGAATCTTTCAAAGCTTTAATGGGATTTGTAATAGCCCCAGATAACAAGGTGACAACGAAAAGAGTTAAAGCTAATAAAATAGCTGCTGTCAGCAAATAAATCTGCCAAGTCTCCTCTCTGTAACGCATTAATTCTGTCGTATGGGCCACCCCTACTATTCTCCAGTTTGTTTTCTCAGAAATGGAAATATTATACAACATCCCTTCCCCTTTGTTGTTTGTCAGGAAAAAGTCTTCTTCACACTGTAAGATCTCCTGTATTTTCTCATTCCAAAGTCCATAATGAATTTGTTGCTGCTTTGGATGGTAAATCATCTTTCCCCGCTCATCCATAATAAAAATATAGGAGTTTGCTCCCACTTTATTATTTTCACATAAATCCTTGATTACTTTATAATTTAAATCTATGAAAAAAACCCCTTCTTCTTGTCCTGTATAAGGATTTTCTAAACTTTTGCTTAATGTTACGACCCATTTATAATTATTTTGTATGACATTTTGGACATGATTTGATGTGAGGACAGAATCTCTTCCTTTTAAGGCTTGTTGATACCAGTCAATATCATCCCATTGAATATTTTTATTGAGTCTCTCTTTGCCGTCATTAATAAAATATTTTCCATTGGAGCTAATGACTGCAATATTGGAAATATCTTCTCTTGTTTCTACAACTGTCTGAAATTGTGCTCTTATTCTCCCATATAGGTATTCTTCTTTTTCTTTTGGAGAATTTTTTTCATTAAATAAGTATTCTTGAATATCATGACTGTTCACTACTAAGTGGGAAATATTTTCCATGTAGTGAATATATGTGTCAATGTCTCTGTTTACCTGACCAATGAGCTGGGATGTATAATTTATGGAATTATCTAAAATAACTTTTTCTGTATATCTCATAGAAATCCAAAAGAAAATAACCAATGTCACTATAATTAAAGTGGATAAAGAAAAGAGCATTGTCGTACGAATGCTCTTAAACAGCAGTCCTATTTTTATTTGTTTCAATGTTTAAAACCTCATCTCTTTTGCAAACTCAGTGGGCGTTTTGCCTATTATTTTTTTAAAGGAAATACTAAAATAATGAGGATCGCTAAATCCTACTTTCTCAGCTATTTCATAATTTTTCATATCTGTGTTGGAAAGAAGTTCTTTTGCCTTTTCCATCCGAGTCTGAATCAATACTTCCATAAAGGTCTTTCCTGTTGTATTTTTAAAAATGCTGCTGAATCGGCTTGTACTAATATTAAGGTAGGAACAGACAGTGGCTAAATTCAAGCTGCTGTCCCCATAATTCTTTTCTATAAAATCCAGGGCAAGTACAGCATATCGTTTACCCCTAGTATTTTTTTGTCCTTCCAGACTTTCCTCCACTTCTTTTCCATATCCCTTTAACCGTTCCAGCGATTCTTCCAATGTGGTGTCCTTCATCATATTCTTTAACACCTCATACTGCTTTTGATAGATAGAGGCGTCTTTTAAATCTGCACCTTTTAACAGCTCTCCTATTTTATCCATCATTTGTCGAAAATACAGAAAAATTCTATCTTTCTCTATGGGAGTTTTCCAGATCTCTTCCTTCATTTTGTCAATATCCTTTGCTGTTTTCTCAAACTCTCTTGCTTTCATATGTAATATGTACGACTCTATACATTGTTCTAATGCTTTGTTTTCCCCTGACCCTGTCTTTTCCATTCCTATCTCAATAACCTGTCTGCTTCCAGAAATATAACGAAATTCTGTCGCATGTTCCGCTTCCTCATAGGAATGATAAATGTCCTTTACTTCCTGCACATAGCTCCCTAATCCTATGGTTGCATCCAGATTCATTGTTTCCTTCAACTCGTTGACAATTTTACTGCAAATGTCCAAGACCCTTTTGTCAAACTCCTTTTTTCTATTTGTACATAATAATAAGAGAGTACGTAAATCTTTTCCCTGGCATACATAGCCTGCCTCGTATGCCTTTACGACTTCCTGGCTAATATTGTATGCAACAAAGGCCATGAGAGCGCTCTCCCTTTTTTCCTTCTCCTCTAGTACTTTATCTTTGGCATACAAATCCAGTTGTAAAACAGCTACTCGATAGTAAGTTGACATAAGCTCAATGCCCAGCTCCTTTAGTTCCTTTCTGCTCTCTTCCTCTGTTTTGTTCCCCACAATGCAATTTTGCATTGCGTTAGAATAAAGAAGCATTTTACTTTTCCTATAAGCAGTGTTCATCTTTCCAAAGACTCTGTCTGCTTCCCTCTCCTTATCCAAGGTTCCTTTCAGTTTTCTTAATGTTTCTCCCAGTTCTAAAGCTGTAACAGGCTTTAAAATATATTCTTCTACATTATACTTTAAAGCTCTCTTTGCATATTCAAATTCATCATAACCACTTAATATGATAATCTTTGTTTTTGGATACTTTTCATGAAGTGCCTTACTCAAATCCATTCCATCCATATAAGGCATGCAAATATCTGTCAGCACAAGATCTATAGGATGACTTCCTATAACTTCCAATGCCTCTTTGCCATTTTGGCAACTGCCTATCAATTCATAGCCTAAAGACTTCCATGGAACATTCTTGCTCACTTCTTCCCGAGTTAATCCTTCATCATCCACAAATAACACCTTGTACAAACTGCTCATCTTTATTACCATACCTTTTCTTATTTTTTATGCGTTCCCCCTACTCCAATTTGTCTATATCCTGTATAATAAATCAAAACCTGTTAAAAGTCAGGAAAGAAATATAAAATAAAGGAAGAGGTTGTATATGTTAAAAGGAATCCCCAAAATAATTTCCCCAAAGCTATTAAAAGTATTATGTGAAATGGGTCACAGTGACCGTATTGTTATTGCCGATGGTAATTTCCCTTCAGAATCTATGGGAAAGGACTCCATTGTCATCCGCTGCGATGGACATGGAGTGCCAGAACTATTGGACGCTATCCTTCAAATTTTTCCTCTGGACACTTATGTGGATCATCCCTTCCAGCTAATGGAAGTCATGGCTGGAGACAAAGTCCAAACTCCCATTTGGGAGGAGTATAGGGAAATCATTAAAAAACATGATAAACGAGGAGATACCCTTATAGGAACAATGGAACGTTTTTCATTTTATGAGGAAGCAAAAAAAGCCTATGCCATTATCGCTACGAGTGAAAAAGCTCTCTATGCCAATGTGATGCTCCAAAAAGGCGTAGTCATAGACGAGTAAGGCATAGGCTGGTTTCCAGCTTTTTTAGCGCTTATTTATACATTGGCCCATAAGCTGCACATGCCCTGTAATCCTGACCTTCTTTGTCCATTCCAAAGGCATTCCATGCAGCGGGCCTGAAAATTTTCTCCTCTGCCACGTTATGCATAGCAACAGGAATTCTCAAAATAGAGCAAAGGGTAATCAAATCTGGACCAATATGCCCATAGCTAATAGCTCCATGATTTGCACCCCAGTTGTTCATAACATCATAGGCTGTCTTAAAAGCCCCTTCTCCTGTGATTCTTGGAGCAAACCAGGTGCATGGCCATGTATAATCTGTTCTTTTCCATAAAATGTCTGTCACTTCTTTTGGGAGATCCACTGTCCATCCTTCTGCAATCTGGATGACTGGTCCTAATCCTTTCACTAAATTTAGGCGGAGCATTGTAACAGGCATTTCTGCCCCAGTATAAAATCTTGAGGAATATCCCCCTCCTCTAAAATATCCGTAATCTGCCGAATTCCATGTAGTTGCCTTTAATATTGCTTCCTGATCTTCTTCTGTCACCTCATACCAAGGCTTCATAACCCCTTTTCCATCTTTATCCTTTGCCCCTCCACATGCATCCAGGCAGGCTGCCCCTGAGTTAATGAGATGGATAAATCCTCCTGATTCCTTTGCCGGCCCTGTCAGTTCATAGCCCGCTGCCTTTTTCACTGCCTCTGGACTCCAGTACGTGCGGACGTCTGCAAAAATTTGAGGAGAGTTGGTAAGTAATTTCGAAAACAACATTCCAATCCCATTGAGAACATCATTTTCTGTGGCAAGTATGTAAGGCTCTCTTGCCCCATTCCAATCAAAGGAGCTATTGAGAAGCGCTTCTGGAAAATCACAGTTGGGATAAAAGTCCGTCCACTGTCTTTGCCCTTGAAACCCTGCCGCAATGGCGTTATGCCCTACCATTTCTTCCTCCCTTCCTTCTGGAAGATTAGGATTGCCATTCATTAAATCTTTAATAATGCACATCATCTTCACAACAAATTCCCAGTCTTTGTCTTTCTCTTCCCGGGACTTTTGAAGCTCCTCTGGATTTTTGTCAAATCCTTCTTTACATTTTTCCTTTGTCCAGGCTAAAGCTTTCTCATATTCCTTTTTATCGTAAATTTCTTCTGTCATTCTTCGGATAATTTCCACTTCATCTACCGATTCTACTCTCATCCCTAAATATTCTTCAATGAATGCTGGATCAATAATGGATCCCCCAATCCCCATGCAAATGGATCCAATTTGTAAGTAGGACTTTCCTCTCATAGTTGCCGCTGCTACTGCTGCCCTTCCAAATCTTAAGAGCTTTTCTTTTACATCCTCGGGAATATTTGTATCATCTGCATCACATACATCATGACCATAAATTCCAAAAGCGGGAAGTCCCTTTTGGGCGTGGGTAGCCAATACAGAGGCTAAATAAACAGCCCCTGGCCTTTCGGTGCCGTTAAATCCCCACACCCCTTTGATGGTCATAGGATCCATGTCCATTGTCTCAGCGCCATAGCACCAGCAGGGGGTTACTGTTAAAGTAATATCCACCCCTTCTTTTTTAAACTTTGCAGCACAGGCAGCTGTCTCTGCCACTCGTCCAATAGTTGTATCTGCAATTATGACTTTGACTGGCTCTCCATTGGAATATTTCATATTCTCTTCCAATAGCTTTGCCGCCGCCTTTGCCATATTCATCGTCTGATTCTCTAGAGATTCCCTCACTTTCAAGGCTCCCCTTCTCCCATCAATGGTAGGTCTGATGCCAATTACTGGATAATCCCCAATTAATCTGCTTTTTGCCATTTTTTATACCTCCATATATTATTATTGTGCATATAGTCATTATACATGAAATACTTATCTATTTTCTTGTGCAATAATAGCAAGAAATAGAACATTATTCACCTTACTTCTATTTTTATTATTGTAAATTTCTTTTTTATCATGCTATAATTAGGAAAAAAGTAATGACAGACTATTAGCTAAGAAAGAGGTCATTGTGCAGCGTTTTCCTTATAATGAGAACAAACAGAGAGGAACCTTTGATTTTCCTTTTGAATTCCATCACGTTACCCATGAGCACTCTAGATATATTATGCCTTATCACTGGCATGTAGAATTTGAATTGGTTCGTATTTTGCAAGGTTCCTTGGAATTTACCCAGGATGTAAAGACGTTTACTGCAAAAGAAGGAGATGTCATTTTTATTGGAAGTGGAATTCTTCACGCCGCTCTCCCCCATAACTGCATTTACGAATGTATAGTTTTTGATATGAATACTTTTGTACAATATAATGATATATGTAGGAAATTTATTCAGCAAATTTTAAATTATTCTGTTATTATTTATCATCATTTTTCAAAGGAACAAAAGAAAATACATGAGATCGCATGGGATATTTTTGAATCCTTAAGAGAAGGGCATGAAGGGTATCAGCTCATTGTCTTAGGACAATTCTACCATTTTTTTGGTACTGTCTATAGGGAACATTTGTATTTTACAGACATGCCCCAAACTCCTAGGGATCATAAACGTATCCATTTGATAAAAAAAGTATTAAGATTTATTGAAGATTCCTATGCCTCTTCCATTACTCTGGAACAGCTTTCCTCTATTGTCCCTATGTCCCCCAAATACTTTTGTAAATTTTTCTTTGAGATAACCCATATGACTCCTATGGATTATGTCAATCAATACCGCATTGAGCAAGCATGTCACCAGCTTCTCACAACCGATCTTCCTATTACGGAAATTGCATTTAACTGTGGCTTTAATGATTCCAGTTATTTTATAAAAGTATTTAAAAAATATAAAGGGACTACTCCAAAAAAATACTTGAAACAGTAGTCCCCTTTCTTACCTAAAAATACATGTGCTCCAAATAGAGATCCTGAAAGCCTTTCTCCTTTGCCAGGTTCATCTCCTTTGCCGCCCCTTTTATCCATTCAATTTTTCTTTTTTCTTCTTCACTCTTTCCACATAGCACTGCCCCTTTTAGGGAACTGTTTCCTACAGAAGAAATTTTACAAAGAAGTTCTATGGGCAGAAGACCAATGGCAGCTGCCTTAGCCTTATTCATACAATACCCAAATCCCCCTGCCAAATACACCTTTTGTATTTTTTCATAGGAAGTCCCATATCGTTTTATTAATGTTTCTATTCCTGCCCTTATGGCAGCCTTTGCCATCTGAAACTCCCGAATATCTTTTTGAGTAAATGTAATGGTTTTTCCCTCCTTTGTCTCCCCAATTGGATATCCATTATCAAAATAGATATCTGATAGAAGCCCTCCTTTATCCATTATTTCAGCCTTCAAAAGCTCTGCTGTTATTTCTGTCACCCCAGTGCCGCAAATTCCTATGGGAGGCTTCTTTCCCATAATGGTTTCATAAGAGACCTCTCCTCCTTCTATGCGTATGCTGCATATAGCTCCTGGGACGCTGCCTATTCCCCACGTAATATTTCCCCCCTCAAAGGCTGGCCCTGCTGCCGCTGAGGTGCAAAGTATTTCCTTCCTAGTCCCTATTGCCATTTCCCCATTGGTTCCCAAATCTAAAAACAGTCCAATCTCTTCTCTCTCCTCCCAACCACATGCATACAATCCAGATAAAATATCTCCTCCAATAAAAGCTGATAGAGAAGGAAGAATGGTAACAGGCATTCCGTCCCATGTCTCGTAAATCCAATCTGTATTCACTGGACAAAAGGGATGACTTCCCAATGTTTCACAAGAATATCCCATGAGGAGATGAATCATCACAGTATTACCTGCCAAAGCAATTTCCTTCACTTGTTCCCTCTTACATCCTATTTCTTGTATCAAGTTGTCTATAAGATCTTTTAAGTCTTTGCGAATTGTTTCCTTTAACTCTTCCTTCTTCCCTCCATTGGATGCCTGAATTCTGGAAATAACGTCTGCCCCATATTTCCTCTGATGGTTGACCGCTGTACAAGTGGCCGTATTTCCCTCTTTTTCTATCTCTTCTATCTGCCCTGCTAATGTAGTTGTTCCAATATCAATGCCAATTTTATAAAAAATCCTTTCCCCCTGCTTTTTTTCTCCCTTTATGTTTTCTTTCTTTTCATCTTGGAAGTGGGAGAGAACAGCAAATTCTTCTTCCCTATCATCAAATATTTGTATTTTACACGGTTCCTTTGGATAAGCTTTACATCCCAACCGATACCCCTTCTTACACTCTTCCTCAGAAAAAAAAGAGCGGTCTGCCATGGTGGCAGGCAGCTCCCCCTCTAAAATGCGAATTTTACACTTCCCGCAAGTGCCGTTTCCTCCACATACTGCACTCACTGCCATGTTATTTCTAAGGAGCATTTCCAAAATACTTTCTCCTTGAAGGCATGAAATTCTTTTCTCCTCCATACCCTTTTGAACCATTATATCCATATTTATAACCATGCCTTTCTTTTTCCAAAGTGACTATACTCACTTGACAAATTTTATGAAGTTTCCTCTTTTTCCTCTGGCTGCTCTCCTTTTATCTCCACAGACATATTTTGCCCCCCGTTTTCTAACTTTACTTCTACATCCTGACTTATTTCCGAAGTCCAGGCACTATTGCTGGCCCTTATCTTATAAACCATAGGAAGCAAAGGTCCCTTGGACAAAGTATCCTTCCTCTCCATAATCGACGATGGAAAGGTGTCTACCACTATTGTTGTATTGTCTGTATCTGTTGTAATAGCAAAATAAATAACAGGAAGAGCTACTACATAAGAGCCATCTTTCCTTGCCCCATAAACATCTTCTTCTTGAATATTTGTCAAAAATTTCTCTCTCTCTGAAGGATATTCCTCCATATACTGGGCGAATCCTGTCATTTGACTTTCTGGATACTTCTGGAACGTTCCACTTCCATCTTTATATACAAGCTTTTCTGATAAAAAAGCAGTATCTTGACTTCTCAAAGCATCTTCAAGTTGTACGAGAAGCTGACTGTAACTTTCCGCTTGGGGCTCTTGATCTGCTGGCTGCTCTTCCTTCTCAGATATAGGAGCTTCTCCATCCCTCCTCTCCCCCTCTGGCAAGGGATTCTCCTCTCCCCTCTGCTCCCCTTGGTCTGCTACTTCCTGTCCTTTCCCTTCCTTTAAAAGTTCTGTGACAAATCCCCCGATGGCAGGAGAATCTATGGGAAATTCCTTTTGGGTACGCTGAAAAAAAGCGTGAACAATGGATATAAGAAGCACAAAGGATAATATCCCACCCATTACATATTCATATTTCCTTTGAAGGGTTTTATTAAGCCCCTTTCTTCTTCTAGGTGGAAGTTGTTTCACAGAATGTATTCCTCTCCTTTGTAAATGGCTTCCCCCTGGATCCAAATTCGATTGTATTGCTCTGCTTGCTTGTCCCATATTCATCCTCCATGCTTTTTTCACCGTTTGTCTTCCTATTATATATGATCCCTATTTATTTCGCAACTTCAGAACTCTGTCCTTAACACTGCTTAACATGATAATAAGATAACCTTGTGGAGTCCAAAGGAATAGATGCCTTTCTCCTTCACCCTTTTTTCTGTCAGCCGCTCCATTGCTTCTGCATAATAATCTAGCTGCACTCGGTAAAGCTCAGCTAATTCCTCCTCACTCTTTCCCCTGTCCGTCTTATAATCTAACAAAACCAGTCCGTCATCTTCTTCAAAATATGCGTCAATAATTCCCTGTACTAATATTCTTTCTCCTTCTGGAAAGGAAGGGTGAATCCTCTTTGCCTCATACTCTAATACAAAGGGCTGCTCCCTTTTTAGTCTTCCCTTCTTATATGCTTCCTGCATTCTTTTAGCCAAAGAAGTATGAAGAAACTTCTCTATATCTTCTTTATCGACATAGTCAAGGACTTTTTCTTGTATTTTTCCTTGGTTTTTTATTGTCTCAAAAAATCCTTTCAATTCCTCTTGTGTATATTCCCTTCCAAAGTCTAAAAGCTCCATCACTTTGTGATAGGCTGTTCCTCTCATGGCCCCTAAGCCTTCTTTGGCTGTTTCAATAAACTGGGGAATATATGGAATTAGTATGGGTTCCTGGTACAGTCTTTCTCCTTCCTCATCTTCACCTCTCTGCTCCATTCTCTTTAGTTCTGTAACTGATATTTTTTTGTACAGAAGGGCGGAAGAAGGATGGGGGTATTCATAAGAGAACCTTTTCTCAATATGTTCCCTCATATTTTTAGAAAAAACATCCCCCTCTTCGATCCTTTTTACCATTTCTTTATAAAAAACTTCCTTCTCTTCCTTGCATACTTCCTCTTCAATTTCCCCTTCCACCAATTCTTGTATAGAACATATTTTTATTTGTAAGGGAGGGAGATCTTTTGTAAAACATCCTATTATATCTGTCTCTATCCCTTCCTTTTTTACTACATCTAAAAAGCCAGGATGTCTGGCAAGAGCCGCTAAGAGAAGCTCTAAATAGCTTCCAGCCTCTGACACAATGGAAAATCTGAGCTTTTCCTCTTCTCTGCCTGGAATAGAGGAAATCTTTTTCCACTGTTTTTCTAAATCTTTTATATAACCTGTAAAAAACAATTTCTCCTTAGCCCTTGTCATTGCCACATAGAGAAGTCTTAACTCTTCTCCAATGTTATCTATTTTTCCTTTTCTCCCCATAACCCTTTTTAAAATCGTTGGCGCTTTCATGCGAAGCTTAGGATCTACATAATCCATCCCAATTCCCAAATCGGGATCCATAATAACACTTTTACGTAAATCCATTTCATGAAATGTTTTATGTATTCCTGAGAGAAAGCAAATGGGAAACTCTAATCCTTTACTTTTATGAATACTCATAATACGGACTACGTTATCCTCCTCTCCAAGGACGCTGGCTTCCCCATAATCTATATCATACTGTTTTAGTCCTTCTATGTACCGGACAAAGTAGAATAAGCCCTTAAAACTTATTTTTTCAAAATCTCCTGCCCTTTCTAAGAGCATATCCAAGTTAGCCCTTCTCTGTCTTCCTCCTGGCAACGCCCCCATATAATAGTAAAATCCCTTTTCCTCATACAAGGCTAAAAGGAGCTCATTGACCGTTGTATATGGGAGCATCCTCCTATATTTTTGTATAAGAGAGAGAAATCTATTTGTCTTCTCCTGAAGGAGTATTTCATCGCTGCCCTCCAACAGTCTCTTATAAAGGCATTTTTTCTGCCTTCCTATAGAAAGGATTGCTATTTCTTCATCTGTAAATTCTCCCCATATGGATTTCATTACATTCATTAAAGGAATATCCTGAAGGGGATTGTCCAAAATTCTTAAAAAGTCCAATGCTGTCCCTACTTCAGCCGAAGAAAAGTATCCCGTTTTCGATCCAATATGTACTGGAATCCCTGCCTCTGTTAATACTTTATAGAACACCTGATCCCATCCTGCATTTGTGCGCAGTAAAATGACAATGTCTCTATATTTTGCCTTCCGATAAACAATGCCTTTTTCCTTTGCGTCCTCTTTATTTTCTTCATACTCCTTGGATACCACAACCTGGTTTCCCACTATGTCTTTTATCTTCTTGGCAATGAGTTTTGCCTCCAGCTCCCTTGAAGAAATTCCCTCCTCTTCTCCACAAACAAGAAGAAGTTCTGTATCATTGGCATTTTTCGAAACCGGGTCTGGATAATCGGCCCCTAAATGCAAGGCCGCTAATTGGTCATATTCAATGCCACCTAAATCTCTTCCCATTACCTGTTTCATCATAAAGTTCACCATAGAGAGTACTTCTTTTCTGCTTCGGAAGTTTTTATGTAAGTTTACCTTTTGCATAGGGCTGTCTTCTTCTGTATACTTTTCATACTTTTCCATAAAAATTTCTGGTCTGGCCAGACGAAACTTGTAAATACTCTGTTTCACATCCCCTACCATAAAATAATTATACCTTCCCCATGGCTCTTTAGAAATAGAAGATAAAATACATTCCTGCACATAATTGCTGTCTTGGTACTCATCAATCATAATTTCGTCGAAATATTCCATATATTCCTTTGCTGTTTCCCTTGGAAGAAATTTGCCATTTTCCTCTTTTACAAGAATTTGTAAGGTCAGGTGCTCTAAATCCGAAAAATCAATGATATTTCTTTCTCTTTTTGCCTCTGTATACCCATCTATAAATTGGAGAGTCAGGTCTACAAGCTCTTTTGCACTTTGTCCACATGCCCTAAGTTCCATAAGCATCTTTTCCTCTTCTGCAAAAAAATACTCCTTTTCCAATATTTCTAATCTCTTTTTTACTTTATCTCTTATTTCCTTTACTCGTTTTTTTTTCCATTGATCTGCACTGGCAGCCCTTTTGCCCACAAGGGATTTCACATTTTTATTTAATAAAGCTTCTCTGTATTCTGAAAAGGATGTACATTTTTCCAGGTGATGCATTAGATTTTCATAAGACTGAATGGCATCCAAATAGGGGAGAGGGCCGTCCTCCTCCAGACAGTAGGAAGCTGCCTGCTCTATTTGTACCTTCATTTCAAGAACATTATTCTTTATTTCCTTCCATACATCCTGAAACCAGCTTAGCTCTTGTAAGGAAGCGCCTTCTTTTATATCATAATTATTTTTAGCTGTAATAAGCCACTGTTTTGGGTTTGGATCACTCATGGAAAAATGGTACAGTTTTAAAATAAGTTCTTCTAATATGTCGTCTGTCTTTTTAGGGGCAAAGCTCTCCACAAAATGATAAAACCCTGGTTCCTTTCTCTTGAAGGCTTCTTCCAATACTTCTTTTACAACTTGTCCCCTTAGCAAATTCAACTCTCCTTCATCGGCAATACGAAAGGAGGGATCCAATCCAATAATTTGGAAATGGTTCCTAAGAACTGACAGACAAAAGCTATGGATCGTTGTAATATTTCCATGATTTAACAAAATTCCCTGCCTTTGTAAATGTTCATTATTGCTGTCAGAAAGGAGCTTATTTCTAATAGCCTGACTTATTTTCTTTTTCATTCCTGCTGCTGCCCCATTGGTAAACGTAACAATTAGGAGGCGATCCACATCCACTGGCTTCTGTTCATCACAAATTTTCTGTAAAATTCTCTCTACTAAAACAGCGGTTTTTCCAGAGCCCGCAGCAGCAGAGACTAGGATGTTTTTCTCCCTTAAGTCAATGATTTTCTGTTGATCTGGAGTGAATATCATTCCATATTTCCTCCTTTGTCCTCTTTTTTACCACTCTTCTTTGCTCCCCGTCTTTTGCCTTTTCCAAACTGCATATTCCTTTATACCCACAGTATAGACAGGCATCCCTGGTTCCCATCTCATAGGGATTCCTAGCTACCTTTCCTGATAATATTTCCCTTCCCATTTCTTTAATCTTTTCCCTTACAAACTGAGACAATGCATCAAATTCTTCTAAAGAAAATGTGGAGGAATCCTTTGACAGGCTTTTGTCCTTATTCCATCTTACAGGTATAATGTCTGACCTCCCCATCATTTTCCTGTCCATCTTTTCCAAGACATTATTATCTTCATTTACCATACCTTTCATGCGAAGCTTGGAAGTGATTTTTTTTTCAATCTCTTCTGCCCCCTCCCCTTCCTCCATATCTACAAGGGGATCTTCAATATGATAGTACAAAATCCCTCCAGGGAGTATCTCCTTTTCTGGATGGGCCTTCTTCTCTAACTCCATAGCTGCCCTCATATAGACCATAAGTTGAAGCTGAAGTCCTTCATATATTTCCTCCAGATTTAAATCCTTTTCTCCTGATTTATAGTCTATAATCTTCACGTAAATGTGAGTCCCATCTTCCAGTATGTCTATTCTGTCAATCCTCCCTCTTAAATGAATTTCTTCCTCCTCAGAGAGAGGGATAATGGATGTTTCCATTCTCTCCTCTCCTGGAAATTCTACTTCGTATGCTTTGGGAATGAAATCTCCTCCCTTTGCCTGACTGCAAAGAGTTCTCACTGCCCTTAATAAAATTCGTTTCATACGAATTCTCATATAATCGTTTCTTGCACTGCTTCCCAATGCATCTTTGTACTGCTCCGAACTGACTCTTATGGCCTCTTCTGCCAGTTCCTCCACCTCTTCCTCAGGAAGTTGAAACCAACTATAATCCCTTTTGTACAGTTCTCTGGAAAACTGCTCCAGACAATCATGAAAAATCGTTCCCAAGTCTCTGGCCTCTAAAGAGAACATATCCCGTTCTTTTAAAAACAAACCATAGTTTAAAAAATGGGAATAAGCGCAGGCAGCATATTTTTCTAATCTTGTAATACTATTTTCCAAAACCGTCCCATATAAACCTCTCGCTACTGCCTTGCTTAAATGATCTGTCTTTTGAAATCCAAGAACCGTTTCTGATAGTTTTTTCAGCCACGGTCCATACTGAGGAGAGCGGTAATACCAAGCATAGAGTTCCCTTTTATCTTTATCTAAGCTGTCAAACTGGTGTAAATCTTCTATCAAATAATCAAGTCCATCTTTTGGGGCTGTTATTCTGTTTATGTCTCTTTCCTCTAAAGACTCCAGCATAGAAAGTTTCGGAAACAATCTTTTTATCTCTTCTACAAGACTGGAAGGAGCAACGGATTGGCCAGCTCCATTTACTTTTACATAGGAAAGATATAAGCAGTCATCTGGCTTTGTCATATTTCTATACAAATAGAGTCTTTGCACATACGCCCTTTCTCTCAATGTAGGGGCAAGTTCCACATCTTGGGCTTTTAAAGCTTCCCTGTCCAAGTCAGATAAAATCCCTCCCTTAGTCCCAGTTTTTGGAATAATTCCTTCATTAAGCCCTACAAAAAAGAGGATTTTCACGTGATCAAACCGGCTTCTCTCAATATCTCCCATGAGTATTTGATCCACGCTAAGAGGAATAAGCCCCACTTCGATCTCAGAAAATCCTGCGTCCAAAAGCTCCCCATACTCCTTTAGATCCATCTTTTCCTTCCCTAAAAGCTCTACCATTTTGTCAAACAAGTCTATTATTTCTTTATAAATCTGATGAAATTCCTTTTCTTTCTCTTTCTTTCCCTCCTGTGCAAATTGCCCCTCATACTTTGCCAAAAGCTCCTGTACCTTTGTCTGGCATAAAAATTCATACAGGGATTTGGTCATTTCTTCTACGGTTCCTTCTCCCTTTTTTTCTTTCAAAGAAGCAAGGGGTTTTAACATAGAAAGAATCTCTTCCCGAAACTTGTTGATCGCCTCCATATCTTTTTTGGAATAGCCTTTTTTCGGCCTTCGAAATTTCTTACTCCAAGCCTTGCCTCCCCGGATTCCCCTTGACAATACAAAATTCTCTGCCAAATCCATAATCTCTTTATCCATTGTCCAAAATCCTGCCCTGGCAAAATGAAAAACAGACTCATAAGAATAATCCTTTAATACTATTCCAATTCCTGCCCGCAAAAACTCAATGACTGGATTGAGTAAAATCCTCCTGTTTTGATCTAAAAAGGAAGGAATACTATATTTTTGAAACATTCTCTTTGCATAGGGTACATAGGCTTCCATATCCCCGCACATAATGGCAAAATCTCTATATCTGTAGTCTTTCTCTCGAATAAGTCGTTTCATTTCTATACATACCTGCCTTAACTCCTCCATGGGATTAAATGCTGTGAATAGGCGGATATCTTCTGGATCCTTCTCAAAAACCTGGGACTTATAGCGAAATAAATTCTCTTCTAAGAAAGCAAGCCCTTCCTTTCCCTCAAAACGCTTTACAGGACTTTTATCCAAGTATAGATCTTTGGCTCTGTCTCTCTCTATCCCTGCCTCTTTAGAGAGACGTTCCAAAGAAAATATTGTCTTCTTGCTTAAAGCAAAAAGCTTTTGTTCTCCGTCTGCCTCATAAGGGTTTTCCCCTGCCCCTAATGTGACTGTGACAATAACTTCCCTGCACTGGGCAATGAGTTGTCTTAAAAGCTTGTTTTGCACAGGGGTAAATCCTGTAAATCCGTCCAGAGCAATGACACTGCCTTTTATTTTTTCTGATCTTGGCAAAGCAGCGCTGGCCAAACTGAGCATTTCTTCAGATGTAGTATAATTCTCCTTTAAATACTCCTTAAAACGATGATATAAAATTTCAATATCACATAACTTGCAATGTAAAAGCTCCCTTGTCTCTGCACCTTTTTTTAACCTTTCCAGTTCTTTTTCTCCTATATTATATTGAAGAAACTCAGCGACGATGGACTTTATCTCTTCAATATATCCAAGTCTTTTCAAATGTTTCCCTAGTACCTTTAATTCTCCCTCCTTCTCTGAGGCAATTTTCCTTAGAATCATGCTTTTTCCTATATCATCCAGCACCACGGTCTCTTTTAATCCAGTTTCCTCAAAAATACGATAAGCCAGTCTGCCAAAACTTAATACATCAATATTCAAGATTCCTTTTTTTGGATGCATACGGACAATTTCCTTCTGTGTGCTCATTGTAAACTGTTCTGGTACAAGAATCATATACTGGTTGTTTGGATTTCTTTCTGCTTCTTCAATGATTTTATGATAAAGCCTATAAGTCTTCCCAGATCCAGAAGGCCCCATATAAAACTCCAGCGCCATATGTCCTTTCCTTCCTTTCCAGCAAAGGAACAAATAGCCGAAGAATCAGCCTCCCGCTGCTCTCCGGCTATTTTGTCCTTATTTAATATCAAATACATTATATTTCAAAATACAGTAAATTGCCCGCAGACCATCTTTCAAACCGATTTTCTTGCCCTGGGCATAACTTCTTGGATAATAGGTTATGGGCACTTCATAAATCCGGCAAAACCTTTTTGCAATTTTCGCTGTAATTTCTGGCTCAAAGCCAAACCGTTCTTCCTCAATGGGTATGGACTGAATTAACTCTCTCTTAAACATTTTGTAGCAAGTCTCCATATCTGTCAAAGCCAGATCTGTAAATAAGTTGGAGAGAAAAGTTAAAAACTTATTCCCCAGACTATGATAAAAATGTTTAATCATATATTTCTCACTTCTGGCATACCTAGAACCATACACAACATCTGCATCTGCCCTTCCCTCTATAAAAGGCTGCACGAGCTTTAAAAAATCTTTTGGATCATATTCTAAATCTGCATCTTGCACAACGACAAGGTCACCTGTAGCCTCTTGAAATCCTCGACGCAGAGCCGCTCCCTTTCCCCTATTCACTTTATGATAGATTACCTTTTCTACTTTATGGGATACTTGTGTCTGTAACACCTTCAATGTACCATCCGTAGAACAATCATCGACAACAATAATCTCTATGTTTGGAATTCCACATTCCCTTACAGAATGAATCACTTTAAGAATTGTCTTTTTTTCATTGTAGCAGGGTATGATAACAGATAATTTAATGTCTTTTAAGTCTTTTTTCATAGCCATCCTGCTTATGTCCTCTCTTCCTGTCCATATTTCATTAATGTAAATTATATCCACGTCGTATACACTTGTCAACGTACTTTAAAAGAAAAAAATAAAAAATTCTTATTTTTTAATGATTTTTTCATTTTTCTTATTTATAATAAGATTGACTATAAATATGCTTATTTTTAAGAAAGGATGAGGAACCAAAATGATGAAAATGAAAAACTTAATTGCAGGCGTTGCTTGCGCCGCCGCCGTTTTTGGAGTATTTCCTACGACAGCTTCTGCTTGGGATTATGAGGATATGATGAAATATCAGATGCTTGTAAATTCTGGAGCCCTTCCTGGAGGAACTGGCGCTGCCACTGTTCCTACTTATACTGCTCCTACTGCATCTGCAAGTATCTCCTTTGAAAAGGCAAAGCAAATTGCCCAACAGCATGCTCCTGGCGCTTACCTTGTAAAATGGGAATATGACTGGGAATACGGCGGACCTGTATATGAATTTGAATTCAGAAAAGGATGGATTGAATATGACATTGATGTCAGTGGTACAACAGGCGGCATTATGAAGTATGATGTAGACTATGATTGATTCTTTTTTGAACAACTAAAAATGTATCCGTTTAAAAAAGAAACGCCAGGAAAAACCTGGCGTTTCTTTTCTTTTATCAAGCGGATAAACTCTTCAAGCCGCCTGCTATCTATTCAAATACGCACATCTCATAAAAAGCTCTCTTAAAGTCTAAGTGAAGGCCGTCTTCTGTGCGTTTGTTCCTCTCTTTCCTTTCCTTTAAAGCATATGACAGCACCCCTTCATGGGGTATTTCCTTCTTATAAACAACCAATGCCATATCCTCTTTTCCCCTTATTTCCTGTTCCCTGTTTTCTTGTTTTAACATTTCATTACCCCTTTCTATATCCCGCTAAGAAGCCAAGACTGTATTTTTGCCCCAGTATACATTATATTTCCCTCCTTTTCTTTTTATGTCTCTTTGTGTAAATTTCTTTTTCATTTCTTTATGTTATTATACCCTTAAATTGTGTCCAAACTTTGTATATCATGTGAATTATCTCACAATAATCTTTCCTTTCCCTTAAAATTTTCTGAGGAATTATAAACAAATTATAAACCTTCCTTTAATCTTTCCTTTAATAGTTGGGTTATTCTTTCAGGATCTCCTCTCCCTTTTAGGACTTTCATTGTTTGTCCCACAAAAAATCCCAGAACCTTCTCCTTGCCCCTTATGAAATCTTCTACAGACTTTGGATTTCCTGCTATGACTTCCTCAACAGCCTCCTGAAGAATTCTTTCATCTCGAACTGCCTTTAATCCATTTTCCTCCACATACTTCTCCGGATCTGTATTCTGTTCAAACATATGGGCAAAGACTTCCTTTGCCTTGTCTCCATTGATGACCTTTTTGTCTACCATTCCAATGAGTTTAGCCAGGTTTTCTGGAGAATACTTGAGTTCCTTTGGCTCCATTTCCTTCTCTTTTAATAGATGCATTGTCTCCACCATAATCCAATTAGCTGCTTTTTTTGGATTTCTACATAATTCTGCTGTTTTTTCAAAAAAATCTGCCAAATATTTATTCTCTGTCAACCATTCTATATCGTAATCAGGTATACTATACTCTCTTTTATAACGGGCTATCTTTTCCGTCCTAAACTCTGGCTGTCTTTCTTTCATTTCCTCTATCCATTCATTGCTTATCAGTAGGGGAGCTAAATCTGGATCAGGAAAGTAACGATAGTCTTTGGCATCCTCTTTCCCTCTCATTGCAAAGGAAAGACCTTTTTCATCATCCCACCTCCTTGTCTCCTGAATAATCCTTCCTCCCTGACTTAAAATCTTTTGTTGTCTCTCTCTCTCTCCTTCTATTGCTCTTTCAATGGCTTTAAAGGAGTTTAGGTTTTTCATCTCTGTTCTCACTCCCAGCTCTTTTATGCCTGCTTCCCTTACAGATAAATTTACATCTACCCTCATAGAGCCTTCCTGAAGCTTACAATCTGAGGCGCCCAAATATTGAATTATAAACTTTAATTTCTTTATAAAAGCAATCACCTCCTCCCCATTTTCCATTTGAGGCTCTGTGACAATTTCTATAAGTGGAATTCCGGAACGATTATAGTCCACAAAGGAACTGTGGGTTTCCTGATCATGGAACAATTTTCCTGCATCTTCCTCCAAATGAATTTCACGGATGGAAATGTGTTTCACTCCACCTTTTGTTTCAATTTCCAAAGTTCCCTTTGTACAAATAGGCATATATAACTGGGTAATTTGATAGTTTTGGGGATTGTCTGGATAAAAATAGTTTTTCCTGTCAAATTTAGAATATTGGGTAATGGAGCAGCCTGTCCCAAGACCTACCGCAATTGCATATTCTACTGCTTTTTTATTAAGCACTGGAAGGGTTCCAGGCATTCCTGTACAGACGGGACAAATATTTGTATTGGGTTCTTCTCCAAATGAAGCAGGACAGGAACAAAAAATCTTTGTCTTTGTGGACAATTCTACATGAATTTCTAGGCCAATGGCTGTTTCATATTTTTTTTCCATAGATTCTCCCTTCTAGCTATGCCATGATTTCAATTTTTCATCTATACAAGGAACAAACCTTCCCCTTGCCTCCTCATAGGCATAGGCTGCCTGCAGGACTTTCTTGTCCATAAAACAGTCGCCTATCAATTGAAGGCCAATGGGCAGCCCTTTTTTATCTTTCCCACATGGAAGGGAAATGCCAGGAAGTCCTGCCAGGTTCACGGCAATGGTATAAATATCCCCTAAATACATGTTCATTGGATCCAATAAACTATCTCCTAATTTGGGGGCAGTGACAGGGGTGGTAGGGCCTAAGAGTATATCATACTTCTCAAAAGCTTTGTGAAACTCTTCCTTTATGAGGGCTCTTACTTTTAAGGCCTTTAAATAATATGCTTCATAATATGCTTCCCTTAACACAAAGGAGCCAATCATTATTCTTTTCTTTACTTCCGTCCCAAAACCTTGGGAGCGGGTTTTCTTGTACATTTGGTGAAGTCCATGGAATTCCTCTGCTCTATAACCATATTTGACCCCGTCAAACCGTCCTAAGTTAGAGCTGGCCTCTGCGCATGCTAAAACATAATAAGCAGGGATAGCATAAGAGACATGTTTTAAGTCAAACTCCTCTAAGCTTGCCCCTCTTTTTTCCAATTCTTTTGCTGCCCCTAAGACTGCTTCCTTTACTTCCTCACTAAGTCCTTTTCCAAAATAATCCTTTGGTATTCCAATTTTCATTCCTTTTATGTTTTCTTTTAAATCCTTTATAAAATCCTTATCTTTTCTCAAAACAGAAGTGGAATCCTTTTTGTCATAAGAAGTAATTCCCTCTAAAACAGCTGCACAATCTGTTACATCTTTGCACAAAGGTCCTATTTGTTCCAAAGAAGAACCATAGGCAATCAAACCATATCTGGACACAGTCCCGTAAGTTGGTTTCATACCTACGATTCCACAATAGGAGGCTGGCTGGCGAATGGAACCTCCTGTATCGCTTCCAAGGGCAAAGAAACATTGTCCCGCTGCAACTGCTGCTGCCGATCCCCCTGAAGAACCTCCTGGCACATGTTCTTCATTCCATGGATTTTTTGTTACCCCAAAGGCCGATGTTTCTGTAGTGCTTCCCATTGCAAATTCATCCATATTTGTTTTTCCAATAATGACAGCTCCTTCTTTTTTAAGATTTTCAACTGCCTGGGCAGAATAAGGGGGCAGAAAGTTTTTTAACATCTTTGAACTGCATGTAGTAAGAAGATTCTCTGTGCATATATTGTCTTTCACCCCTATGGGAACTCCTGCCAGTAAGCCTTTAAGCTCCCCTTTATTTATTTTTTCCTGTACTTCCTCTGCACCTCTCCTTGCTCCTTCCCAGTCTATAGTCACATAAGCATGGATATGCCTTTCTAATTTTTCTATTTGTTCCAGGGCTGCATCCAGGGCTTCTATGACAGCCACTTCTTTTGCTTTTATTTTGGCAGACAACTGTACTGCCGTAAGATTTAACAATCCCATCTCTACCTCCTATTCTTCTATTGTTCCAGGTACATGGATCATTCTGTCTTTCACTTGTGGAGCATTTTTTAATATTTCCTCCCCCTTTTTTTGTTTCTCTATTTGATCCTCTCTAAAGACGTTACTAAGGTCAAATAAGTGACTCATTGGTTCTATCATGGATGTATCTACTTCCTTTAACTTGGAGAAATAATCCAACATTTTTTCCATCTCTCTTAAAATTTTTTCCTTTTCTTCTCTGGAAAGCTCCAATTTTGCCAATATGGCCACATATTCTATCGTTTCATCACTTATTCTGTCTCTCATCATCTTCTTCCTTTCTCTGCTTTTTTCATCAAAGAGATGTCCTCCTTCTATAGTAACGGAAACAAAGTCTTTGCTTCAACTGGAAAACATATTTTTTCAAAAAAATAATCTATCTTAAGGAAAATGGAGGAAAGGCTTGCCTGAAAGGAAAAATACCAGTACACTGGAAGAAGGTATAAAAAAAGTTTCTAAATGGTAACAATGCAACTCCTAAGTAATTCTAAAAGTTCAATTGGGAAAGGCAAGGATAAAAAAATGGAATCTCCTTTCATAGAAATTTCGAATATATGTTACGCATATGGCCGTCACCAAATATTAAAAAATATGAATTTACATGTTGGGAAAGGGGACTGTGTTGGCATTTTAGGCAGCAATGGCTGTGGAAAATCCACCTTTTTAGCCCTCATGGCTGGAGCCTTAAAACCATCCAGGGGAACACTACGCTATGGAGGTGAGAACCCATATGCTCATAAGAAATTATTCTCCCATTATGTGGGGTATGTTCCCCAGGATCCCCCACTCATTCCAGATCTTACAGTAAGGGACAATTTAAAGCTTTGGTATTGCGACAGCCGTCTCTCATTAAAAAAAGAATTAGAAGAAGGGTTTCTTTCTCTCCTCCAAATCCCCTCCTTTCTCAACGTTCCTGTCCATAAATTATCAGGAGGAATGAAAAAGAAAGTGAGTCTCGGCTGTGCCCTGGCTAACGATCCCCCTATTCTTTTATTAGATGAGCCAGGGGCTTACCTTGATCTGGGAGCAAAATCTCAATTTCAAGCTTATTTAGATATTTATAGGAAAAGAAAGGGGACTCTTATTCTGGCAACTCATGAGGAATGGGAGATCCGTCTATGCAATCAATTATATTTTATGGAAAACGGGATGCTAAGGAAACTCCCTTCCCAGCCTTCCATTTCAGAATTGGCCCGGCAAATGGCTGTACAGAAAGGAAGAGAATTATGAACAATAATCAAAATGATAATCCATCTTATTTAAAACCTGTTCCAGATATTTTGCCTCTTTCTTCAGAGAGAAAGAAAAAAAAGAAATATCCTTTTATTTTTGGGGGATTCTTTCTTCTTTTACTTTTTGCTTCATGTGTTTATTTATTGTTGCAATTTCCCATAAGTGATAAAGGAAAGGTTGCAAAAGCGTTTGTAAAAACCTTCCAATATTCCTCTGTTTTGGAGCGCCCTTCTTTAACAGAACATTTGGATATCTTTCAAATGCAAAACCTTTCTGCCTGGGAATCAGAAATTTCTCTAAAATTGGAAGACATTCAAAATGTGGAAGGCCTTTCCCCGTCTATTTTAAAAGGGCTTGGCTTTTGGAGCAAAACACAGCTGGATCATCGCCTACAGACAGTGCAAAATAAGCTGCGTCTTTCCTATGGCACCCTCTTCTCCCTTTCCTCTATTTCTACTTACCAGGATGGGATGTATTATATCGAAGCCCCAAAGTTATGGGATGGAAGTATTATATTTCAAGGGGACAATATAAAAACTCAATATGAGTCATCTATTTTAAACAATTATTATCCCTTTCCTTGGGAGAACAACTTCTCTCTTCATCCTTTTCAAAAGAAAACAAGCCTACACTAAATGAATTTTTTGTTGAACATAAGGGAGAACTTTTCTCTTTATGGAAAAACATCCAGGTCTCCTCTCAAAAGGAAGGTGAGGAAATTCTTTTAGGGGATCGGGTTTTTCTTACAAAGAAATATACGATAACTCTTCCACAATCCCATTGCCAACAATTATTCGAAAGTTTTTCTTCTTTCTTTTCTCAAAAAGATTCCAACATGGATGAGAATTCCTTTCATCTCTCTGATGACTTGACAATCCATGTATGGATCACAAAAGATCATCTTATCAAAAAGTTTTCATTGCAAAATTCACTTTCTATTGCCCACTTTCCTATGGACGTTGACCTGCTTTTTTCTGGCAATGAACTGTTTACAGATAAGGGAGAACTTTGTATTAAAACAATAGATCAGGACAATGAGCCTCTTGTCCTTTCCTTAAGAAGTGTTCGCTCTGTTATAGAAAACTCCTCTATAGAGCATGCCTATACCCTTTCCGTCTCTAATAAAAGCGAAGATATAGATGTAATAGAAGGAAAGTTTTCCTGGAATCCTGAGGATGATTCCCTTTCCATGAATTTCTTTCTTCCTTCAGAAGGATATAGCATCAATGGCAGTGGTTATTTTGAAAATGTAAACAAAGGCCAGTCCTTTTCCTTCCATGCAAAGGAAGTTTCTGTACAACTTAATAGGCTAGACCTCTCTCTTTCTGGCAAGTTTTCCATTGCCCCTTTAGAAGAACCAATCAAAGAGCCTTCCCCTGCTGCCTATGAATTATTTCAAATGGAAGAAAAAGATTTTCATGATTTGGAGGAAGAAATAAAAGAACATTTCCGTTCTATGATTGGAGCCTATTCCTTTTTTTAAGATACATATATAACTATAAAAACTGAAATTGATTGAAAGAAATACCTGCCAGAAATAATCATGCATACCATGAGCTCATTTCAGCAGGTAGCGCTTCCTTACCTTTACTTTCAATTCCTTATTTTAAAATTATCAATATGCGATCTTCCTTTCCCAAAATGGTATGGTACATCGTATCACTTATTATAGGAAGATCATATTCTAATAGGTTTTCCGAGGTTTCTATAATATTTCTAAAAGAGAAATAGCCGTAAAAATATACTTTACCCCAGAACCATCCGTTTCCATCAAAGGTGGCGGGCACTAAGCGGTTTAATATTTGAAAGTTTTGGGTTATGTTGGTAATGACTGGCGACAGGCCAATACCTCCAGACAGCTTCAGGGATATTGTCTCATCTGAGTTTACTATGGAACTTAAGTCATTTATGACTTCCTGTATACGGAAATCCGTATATCTCTTTTGTTCTGCAAGCATATTTCCATAAGTACAAGAAAATACTAGAAATACCCAGCTTAAAGCAGTACAGATTAAACGAGGAATATAAATTTTATCTTTATGCACTGCTAATACAGCAAGAAATGCTATAAGTACACCAAAACCATACATAGCCCGGGGTACAAAAAGGGGAGCAGATAATGCTAGGTAGAGACCGAAGCAAACAGCTGATAATATCCATACAGTTGCAATGGATAGAAAGAATGCCTGCCATTTTTTTTGTTTTGAATCCTTTACAGCTGTAAAGATAAAGCATAGAGCAATACAAGCAATTAATACAAGCCACCATTTTTTGAAATCTGTATTAACATAGTTATAATATGTCTTGTAATTATGGATAATCTGACTAAAGGATGCTAATTGGGAGGAAACATAAGTGTTTACTTGTTTCATGATAAGCAAAGCAAATATGCCGCATCCACATATATAACCGCATGCAGAACTTACCATGAATTTTACAATCTCTTGAACACTTTTTCTCTGATTCCACATTCTAAATCCTAACAGAATAACAAGCATAGGAAAAATTCCAGAACTTGCCTGATAAGTGGTAAACATAAGGAGACTTCCGAGAGATGCAGCAATTATAAACAATAAATAACTATATTTCATAAAGAGCAGGGGAGTTATACCTGCCAGAACCGATAATGTCATATAGGGTGAATCATATTTATAGGAAATACATTCTAAAAAATATGGAGATAAACCAATAGGTATAACAGCAATCAGATCCCATAAACGGATCCGATGTTTTCCCGTCAAAATATAAATAGTAAAAACTTCTGAAAGGGATATGAAAAAAACAGCGATGAGCTGGGTCAAAGGTGAAATATCCGTAAGATACCTATCTCCATGAATATATTTAGAAAGAAAATCTGAAGTGTGCCGGCTGAAAGTACTGCCCCAGCCACTGCCACCGCTTAAAACCCTTCCCAAGTCGTCAATATATTTAAAGTCTGCTCTAATAATAGAAAAGATTGCAATGCTATTTATAACCATTAAATATACAAGAGGAGCTTTCATAAAATTATATTCTTTCAGTTCCCCTTTGAATGCCCCTATTCTTTGTACTATATAGTCTATTAATATCTTCATAGGGATTCTGCTCCTTTTATATTGTAAAATCATTCATATAATGCCAAAACCTCCATAATTTGCCATGAAAATAAATATTATAAAGCCTTTAAATAACTCACTCTAGAGCTTCTATGCTCCTTATTTATCTTCCTATCATTCCATGTATGTAACTTAAAATTTGTAACATTATTGTGGATTTATACTATTATTATAAAAAAATTTTGTCAAGTTTTATCCAAAATTACAATATATATTTCTGAAAACATTGCCATTCTCCCTAGTCACGTAATTCTAACCTATCTCATTTTTCTATTTACAATCCATATATTGATCTATCCATCCTATTTTTGTGAAATTCACAAGCACCTTTGTTGACTTTATATCCATTATTCCGTATAATGATATCCAATCATTTATGTAATGAAGAAAAAGGAGGATTTCCCTTGGGCAGATTTTTTACCTATGTTATATTGGAATGGAAACGGGCATTTCAGCTTCTGCCCCAGTTTTTTCTTGGGAGCCTTGTTGCTGCTGTCTTTGTCATCGTTTTGACCTTTTCTGGTTCGAAAATACTCTATTACGAAGAAGCCCGTCCAAAAGCAACCATTGCCCTTGTTATGCAGGAGTCCTCCCCTCTATTTCAAATGGTAATGGCTTATGTGGAAGAGATTGAAAGTGTCTCTTCCTTTTGTATCTTTGAGCAAATGGAGGAGGAAGAAGCCTTAAATCTTCTTGCCTCCCACAGCATTTCTGCTGTTTTTCTTGTTCCTGACAAGGAAGTAGAAAGTATTTTAGACGGCACGAATCTTCCCATCCATGTACTCTTACCTTCTGGCTCCTCCCTAACATCTGCTCTTCTATTAGATTTAACCAATGCAGGGGGGCTTGTTTTACGTTCTGCCCAAGGAGGAGTTTATTCTCTCTATGATATTTATAAAGAACAGGGCATTCCAGAAAATGTGGATTCCCTTTCCTGGATACTCAATTTGGAAAACTTGAAATTTTTTGCATCCAGAGGAGATCTCTTTCGCCAAGAAACCATTTCTGCTACTGGTGAGCTTACAGTCAGTCAATATTATCTTGCATCTTCCTTGTCTTTTTGTCTTCTTTTACTAGGGATTCCCTGTGCCCCATTTTTAAAAGCAGACAATCTTGCCTTTCAAAGGAAATTATCCATTTATGGTTTGAAAAATCCTTTCCAAATTTTTGTAAAGGCCTCCTCTGTATTCCTTCTTTTCCTTACTTTTTGCCCTATCTTGTTTATTTTTCTATTTTATTTTAAAGCTCTCCCCTTCCATCATTTGCAACCCTTTGTTATAAGCTTGTTTTCCATCTTGATCTTTGTATCCTTTTATACAGTCTTACTCTATGAAGCTACCCCCACCAAGGCTGCCGGAATATACTTCCTATTTCTTTTTTCCCTTTTTCTTCATTTTTCATCTGGAGGCTTTCTTCCTTCTGTTTTTCTTCCCTCCGCTATGGAAACGATAAGTTCTCTGCTCCCCTCCTCATACATGATAAAAGGGATAGGTTCCTTTGCAACAGGAATTCCAACCTCTCTTCCCCTTTTTTATTACAGTTTTATCTGTTACTTATTATCTGTCTGTATTCGCATATTTAAAAAGGAGGATTCCCAATGAAAAAATTATGTTTTCTTTTTTTTCTTATGTGCAAGCGTTCCTTAAAAAAACCTTCTTTTCTCATTCTATTACTCTCCTTTCCCCTAGGAGCTTTTCTGTTTGCTTCTGCCTCTAAAGAGGAAGAGAGGGGATATTTCGTAGCCTTATATGGAGAGGAGGAGGATAATGTATCCACCTCTATTATTCGCCGTTTATGCCAATCAGACTATCATCTTCTATCTTTCTATGACTGTCATTCCATAGAAGATCTAAAAAAAGATGTTCTGACAGGAAGAGCTCAATGGGGATACATATTTCCCAAAGACTTTGAGACCCGCTTACAAACAGGGAAAGCCAGAGAGAGTATTACTCTCCTCTCCTCCCCCTCTTCCCTCTTTGTTCCTGTGTCCAATGAAATTGTTTTTTCCAAAGTTATGGAATCCCACTCTCTTTTCTTACTAAAACAAACTTTGGAAGATAACGGCCTCTCGTCTTCTTCCTTGTTTTCCATGGCAGAAGACTTTTATGAGGGTCATTTAGCTTCAGAGTCTTCCTTCTCTTTTCAATATTCTTATAAAGATGCAACATCCATAGATAACCTGATCCCTCCTTTCCTTATCACCTCCTCCTTTTCAGGTTTTGCCTCTGTTTTGGTCTTTCTGGCCTCCCTAACTGGCATTTTAAGCTATGAAAAAGATAAAGAACAGAAGATTCTTTCCTCTGTTCCCTACACCTTTTCCCCTATTCTTCCCATGCTTTCCATCTTGGCCCCTTCTGTTCTGGCAGGAGCCTCTGTCCTCCTTGGCCTCTATACTTCCAGACAGGGAGAGGGAATTTTCATAGATATAGCCAAAATGGCCTTTTATATTCTCTTTCTGTTATTTTATTGCCTTTTATTAAAATTGCTCTTTAGAAACTTTACAAGGTTGAGTATTGTCATTCCCCTTCTCCTCTTTGGAAGCCTCCTTTTTAGCCCTGTATTTATGGATCTGGGCTCTTTTTCTCCTTTTTTTCGTATTCTCTCTTATTTGTTTCCTCCTACCTTTTATCTCCTTTAATTCTCATGTATTTTCAAAGCTTTTGAATCCTCTCCATTGCCTCCACTGTATTTTCATAACTTCCAAATGCAGTAAGTCGGAAGTATCCTTCCCCACTTGGACCAAATCCAGCTCCTGGAGTTCCTACTACTCCTGCCTCCTTTAGCAAATAATCAAAAAATTCCCAGGATGTCATCTTACCAGGCGTTTTCAGCCATATGTAAGGGGCATTGACTCCCCCAAAGACTTCATAGCCAGCTTCCTTAAGCCCCTTACTTATATAGGCCGCATTTTTCATATAACTGGCTATTTGTGCCTTTAATTCTTCCTTCCCTTCCTTGGAATAAACAGCCTCTCCCGCCCTCTGTACAATATAAGGGGCTCCGTTGTATTTTGTGCCATGACGTCTTGCCCAGAGGGTGTTCAGGGAAACTTCCCCACATTTTAACTCCTTGGGCACTACTGTGTATCCCAGCCTTGTGCCTGTAAAACCAGCATTTTTTGAAAAAGACTTTAGCTCAATGGCACAAGTCTTTGCCCCTTGGCACTCATAAATAGAATGGGGAACATCCTCCTGGGAAATATACGCCTCGTAGGCAGCATCATATAAAATAACAGCTCCCTCCCTATTCCCGTAATCTACCCATCTTTGCAGCTGTTCCTTCGTGAGGGTTGTCCCTGTAGGATTATTGGGAAAGCAAAGATAAATTATGTCTGGAGCTTTTTTTGGGAGTTCTGGTATAAAATGATTTTCCATTGTGCATGGCATGTAAATAACCTGACTCCATGTCTCTTTATCTTTGTCATAAATTCCTGTCCTTCCTGCCATTACATTACTATCTATATAAACAGGATAAACAGGATCGCAGACGCCAATAGTGTTTTCTATACTAAAAATTTCCTGGATATTTCCTGCATCACATTTTGCTCCGTCAGATACAAAGATTTCATCTATTTCAATGTCACAACCTCTTTTTTTATAATCGTTTTCCAAAATGGCCTTTCTTAAAAACTCATATCCTAAGTCAGGCCCATAGCCATGAAATGTCTCCTTTTCTCCCATTTCGTCCACTGCCTCTCTCAAAGCTTTGAGAATAGCAGGGGCTAAAGGCTGGGTTACATCTCCAATTCCCAGACGAATGACCTTTTTATAAGGGTTTTCCTCCATAAAGGCTCTCACTTTTTTGTCAATGGCAGAAAATAAATAACTTCCTTGGAGTTTTAAATAGTTTTCGTTTATTTTAAACATCCCTTCTCCTTTCTAATTATCTTTGGCATAAAAATTTATTTTTTCATCTCTCCAAAAAAAACGGTTGTTGCTGGTCCTGTCATATAAACTTTATTCTGTCCCTTATCCCACTCTATGTCCAATTCTCCACCTAACAGACGAACCTTTGCCTTTGGCAGAGCTAATTTATTTAAACAGGCGGCCACCACTGTAGCGCAGGCCCCTGTCCCACAGGCAAGGGTTTCCCCAGATCCCCTCTCCCATACCCGCATCTCTATGAGAGATGGATTTATCACTTGGGCAAATTCTGTATTGATTCTCTTAGGAAAACAACTATGTCTTTCAAACAAGGGGCCTATCTTTTCTAGAGGAAGCTCTGCCACATTGTCTACAAAAATAACAGCATGGGGATTCCCCATAGAAATACATGTCATTTTATAGCTTTCCCCTTCTACCTCTATTTCCTCCCCAATCACCATTGGGTTCTTTGAAATAACAGGGATTTTTTCAGCATGAAGCTCTGGTTCCCCCATGTCCACCCGAACCTTTTTTACTTCTCCTCCTTCTACTATTAAATCCAAATACTTTATGCCAGCCAATGTCTCAATCCTTAGCTTTGTCTTTTCTGTCCATCCATTGTCATACACATATTTTCCTACACATCGAATGCCGTTGCCACACATCTCTGCCCTGGAGCCATCTGCATTATACATTTCCATCTCAAAATCAGCCTTTTTAGAGTTATTAATAAAAATAGCTCCATCACTCCCCACTCCAAAATGGCGATCACTGACAGCCTTGGCAATTTCCCCTCTATTTTCCTTTACTTGCCCTCTCCCATCAATATATACATAATCATTGCCACATCCTTGCATTTTTACAAATTTCATTTGTATTCCCCCTTTTCTTCTATAACAATTGTATCCATTCCATAATACTTTCCTATATCTACATTAGGCCATTCATTAGGCTCCTCTTTCATGTCCTCCCATGGGTTATATTGGGACTTTTTTTTGATTTCTTCCACTTTTATGTCCATGACTCCTTTATCCTTCTCTTCCTGAATATAGGCTTCCCTTCTTCGATTATTTACGTAGGTGTGAGCTGTATCCATGAGAGCATTATAATAAGTAAACAAAAAAATAAGAAGAATACTGCCAAGGGCTGCTATCCTCCACCTTTTCTCCACAAGGGGAGCCGTCCTTTCATAGGCAGTCAAAGCTCCAATCATGAGAAAAGTAGCGCATCCAAACATGGAACGCTCTGGATAATAAGGAGAAAGAACCATACTAAAGTTACATGCAAGAGCAAGGAGAAGAAAAAGAAGGGGTAAAAGTTTATCCTTTTTATTTTCTACTGTCAAAAAAAATAGAAGATACAAAAATGTAAAAATCATACATAAAGGTAGAAGATGCTCATAGAGCATATTGACTGCCCCTGTCCACCTAGACTCTAGAGTTACGAGATCCAGATGGTTGCCTCCCATTCCCTCTGCCCTTATATAGTTTCCTGGGGCAGCCATCATCACTCCAAATCCTGCCACGTTTCCTGCCAAACCTGCAATTGTCCAGGCAGGGAGTTTTTTCTTCTGCAGAAATTTATATTCTGCCATAAAGAACGCCGCCCCTAAAATGCAACCACCGGAAATCGTTTCATTACACCAGCCTGCAATCATGCCTGGAACGAAGAAAAAACATTGTAACCCTTTCTTCCCAAGACCCTCCCCCACATTTATCCCATTCCACAAAGCCCTGTAGGGCATAAGAAATAGAAGAACAATAACTGTAACCCAGAGATAATTGCAGGCTCCTGTCATCCATACCATTGTCTGGGCATAAGCAGGAATGAAAAACCAGGCTGCCATAGCCATAAGGAGTAAATACTCTCCCTTCATAAAGCGCCTTCCTCCAGCTAATTTTAAGAGAAGAACAAGATAAGATACATACACAAAGCTAGTGGCTATGTTAAAAATAGGTTTTCCTATGAGAAGAAAGGTTTGAAGGAGAAAGAAAATAACCGTTCTTCCAGCCCAGTGATAATAATGAATATACAAAGATTGGAAAACATCTCCCATATTTTTCAGTCTCCTGTCTGTCAAATAGACAAAGGAGTACGTATAATCATCGGTAATTTTGGGGGTAAAACAGTTTAATAAAAAAAATCCTATAAATATAACCATGCATATGTTCCAAAACATACGATTTTTTCCTAAAAAAGAGCTTTTTTTCATTTCTCTTACCATACCTTTATTTCTTCATAAATGCTGTCAGCGTCTTTGCCGTCTGCTCTAAAGGATTTCCGCTGTCCATGCTAAGCTTTTGTATGTAGCGGTGTGCCTCTTTTTCTGTCATCTTATTCCTCTCCATAAGGAGTTCCTTTGCCTCCATAATAGCCCTTGTGCCTTCCTCATCTCTTTTTCTAGGGCTTTTTCTTCTTTTTCTCTTTCTTCTCTCTAAATTCTCTATCATTTTTCCTACGGTCTGTAGAAAATCATGTACTTTTATAGGTAAGGGAAGGCAGACAATATTATCATCTTCGCATTCATTCCAATGTGTTTTTGAAGCAATAAGGAGCATATCAAAGTAAGGAGGCAGACAGCTATATAAATCCATAAACATCATATCTTTTAGCTTATATCCGCATACAATCAGACCATCTTCTAGTCCATCTATACTTTGCATTGCTTGCGCCCCCGTCGTACATACACCGCTAACGGAGAATCCGTTTTTCATTAAAAGGTTTCGGAGCTGTTTCCCGTCTTCTAGTTTGGGAAAGACGATAATCATATCTGTCATTCTACCCCTCCTCCTTTCTGGAATCTGGTTCTTCTATGTTCCTGAACAATGTTCAGGAACATAGTTCAAAAACATCTTAGTATCGACTTAAATACTGTTCAACTTCCCATGCATGAACTTGAAAACAGTACTCAGCCCACTCTGCTTTTTTTCTTTCAATATATCTCTTTGCTATCTGTTCCCCCATTACTTCCTTCATCAGCTCATCTTTCTCCAGTTCTTCAATAGCCTCTCCTAAGGAAGATGGAAGCCTTTCTATTCCTGCTTTTGTTCGCTCTGCCTCTGTCATTCCATTAAAATTCCCCCCAAGACTTTTCGGAGGCTTTCTTTTCTTTTGTATCCCGTCTAAGCCTGCTGTTAAACAGGCCGCCAAAACAAGATAAGGATTACAGGAAGGATCTGGACTACGCAGTTCAATTCTTGTTCCTTCTCCTCTGACTGATGGAATGCGGATAAGAGAACTTCTGTTTGTATCACTCCACGTAATATATACTGGAGACTCAAATCCAGGCACAAGGCGCTTATAAGAATTCACAAGGGGATTGGCCAAAGCTGTAATTCCTTTCATATGCTCCAGTAAGCCTCCTATGAAATAATAAGCTTCCTGGCTTAATCCCCGTTGATCCCTCTCGTCTGCAAAAATATTTTTCCCATCTCTTGACAAGGACATATTTGTATGCATTCCAGAGCCATTCACCCCAGATTTTGGCTTTGGCATAAAGGTAGCGTGGAGTCCATGTCTTTTGGCAATTGTTTTTACAGCTAGTTTAAAAGTCATAATATTGTCCGCTGCAGTCAACGCCTCCCCATAGCGAAAATCTATTTCATGCTGCCCTGGGGCTGCCTGGTGGTGGGATGCCTCAATTTCAAATCCCATTTCTTCCAATGTAAGTACAATATCCCGCCTTGCATTTTCTCCAAAATCAACAGGGCCCATATCAAAATATCCTGCCTGTTCATGGGTGAACGTAGTGGGAAGCCCGTTATCATCTGTATGAAAAAGAAAAAATTCACATTCTGGTCCTACATCAAAACTATATCCCATATCCTCAGCTCTCTTAACTGCCCTTTTTAAAATATATCTAGGATCCCCCTCAAAAGGACTTCCATCTAATGTATGGACATCGCAGATAACTCTGGCCACCTTTCCCTGCTTAGGCCTCCAAGGAAAAATATTTAACGTATGAAAATCTGGGTAAAGGAACAATTCTGACTGTTCCACCCCTACAAATCCTTCCACTGCCGAACCGTCAAACATTACTTGATTTTGAAAAGCTTTATCCAACTGGCTGGAAGTAATGGCTACATTTTTCATGACGCCGAAAATGTCTGTAAATTGAAGACGGATAAATTCAATATCCTCTTCTGCCACTATCTGCTCCACTTCCTTCTTCGTCCTCTGATTCATCTTGTCTCTTTCGCTCCTTTCCCATGGAACTCTTCCTATGATTCATTAACCACTTCCAATCATATAAAATCTTCTATAAAAATACAAGTAAAAAAGGACTGGTTCAAAATGAATTGATGGGAATAAAATGAATAGTTGCTAAATAATATATAGAAAAGAAAAGAATGGGCGTGTTCCTTTTGAGTTCAAAAACAAAAATAGTGGTACTTCACTCTAAAGAACTAATTTACACAGCAGTATTTGCTGCCTTAGGCATTTTACTTGTTCTGCTGCTGCTTGTCATGTTTTCTACAAACAAAGATACAGCCTCTACGGTAGAAGTACAAAAGAACGCCTATGTGGCAGGGGTGTATACTACATCCCTTGTTCTAAACAATACTGCGCTTGACATTGAAGTCATGGTAGATGAAAATAATATAAATTCCATTCGCCTTATTAACTTAGATGAGGCTGTTACTACCATGTACCCTTTGGTGGAGCCATCCTTTCTTGAGTTAACTGAGCAAATTTACAAAGCCCAGGATCTTGACAATATTACATATTCCGAGGAAAATAAGTACACTTCCATGGTTCTTTTAGATGCCATACGGGCGGCAGTAGACAAGGCTGCCGTTACCGATGTGCAAGTTCTTCCATAACTGGTTATTTTATGACAAAAGAATGATTGTCTAAAAACTCCTTCCCTTCTGAGCTTTGTATCCAAATAGCAATGTTCTGAAGCTCTGGAGGGAAACAAAAGATGTTCTGTTTTCTATTTTAACTGCTCTAGCTGGCTCTGCCATAAGGCGGGGGAAGCATCTGAGGGCATTCTTAAATCCCCTCTTGGAGAAAGAGAAATACTTCCTACCTTTGGCCCGTCTGGCAGACAAGAGCGTTTAAACTGCTGGCTAAAAAACCGTTTATAAAATACTTTCATCCATTTTAGAATTGTTTCTTTTTCATAAATTCCAGCAAAGGCTATTTGGGCAATACGGTAAATTTTCTCTGGGGAAAATCCAAACCGCAGCATATAATATAAATAAAAGTCATGGAGTTCATAAGGTCCAATGGTTTCCTCCGTTTTCTGAGAAATATCCCCGTTTTTTGGAGGTAATAGCTCAGGGCTTACGGGAGTATCTAAAATATCATACAGCACATCTCTTAACGCCTTTTCCTTGCAAGTATCCGCATAATAGGCCACAAGATGACGTACTAATGTTTTTGGCACTCCTGCATTTACTCCATACATAGACATATGATCTCCATTATACGTAGCCCATCCAAGGGCCAGTTCTGACATGTCTCCTGTTCCAATGACCAACCCAGACATTTGGTTCGCTATGTCCATAAGCACTTGGGTTCTCTCCCTTGCCTGGCTGTTCTCATAAGTAAGATCTTCTTTCTCTTTATCCTGTTCAATATCTCTAAAATGGAGCTCCACAGTTTCCTTTATATCAATTTCTTTTAATTCCACCCCCAAGGTATGGATTAACTTGCAAGCATTTTTGTATGTCCTGTCCGTGGTCCCAAAACAAGGCATTGTCACCCCTATTATTTGCTTTCTTTCCATGGAAAGGAGCTCAAAAGCCTCAACGGTAACTAAAAGAGCCAAGGTAGAGTCTAGTCCTCCAGAAATACCTATAATCCCCCTCTTGCACTCTGTATGCTCCAAACGCTTTTTTAAACCCATAGACTGAATAGACAGTACTTCCTTACATCTTTCCTCCCTCATTTTTTCATCCGAAGGCACAAAGGGAGCCTTATCAAAATTTCTTGAAAGTTTTGTCTCTGTCTCCTTCCATTTAAAAGGGACTCTCATATATGAAGACTTTTCTGTCTGGCAGAAAGTAGTCCTCCTTCTCCTCTCTCCCATAATTTTTTTAATATCTAAATCTCCGTACAAAATATCTGTTTGGAATCTTTTAGACTGGGCCACCATAATTCCATTTTCGCCTATCATCTTATGTCCCCCAAAGACTAAGTCTGTAGACGATTCCCCTTCCCCAGCGCTTGCATAGACATAGCCGCATAGAAGTCTGGCTGAAGTAGATAAGACAAGCATATTTCGGTAACTATCTTTCCCAATATATTCATTACTGGCTGATAAATTTACAATGATCCCTGCACCAGCAAGAGCGTGACTTGTGCTAGGAGGATTTGGAGCCCATAAATCTTCACATATTTCTACTCCAATTGCCAAACCTGGAATATTTTCAGACTCCAATAAAACGTTCATTCCAAAGGGTACCTGCCATTTTCCATAAGTCACCAAGACTGGTTCCCTATTTCCTTCCTTAAAATGCCGTTGTTCATAAAACTCACCATATCCTGGAATATTTCCTTTTGGAATCAGGGCTAAAAGTTCCCCTCCTTGGATAACTGCCGCCACATTATAAAGTCTGGCATCTTTCTCAAAAGGAAGGCCTGCAAAGACTAAGGCATCACTCCCTTGTGTATGCTGAATAAGGCTGTCCAAAGCCTGATAGGCCCCTTCCAGCAATAACTCTTGGGAAAAGAGATCAGAACAAGTATACCCTGTTAAACAAAGCTCAGGAAATACAATGATTTTTGCTCCCCCTCCTACAGCCTCATGCATTCTTCTGCTTATTTCCAATTGGTTGTACAAAGGATCCCCAACTTTAATCTTTGGCGTAACTGCCCCTACTTTTATAAATCCATGTCTCATAATTTCCTTTGCTCCTCCTCTACCTTTTTAGCAAGTCTCTTAATTTTTCCACTTCTATGGAATAATTTTTATTGCAGAAATGGCATGTAACTTCCACCGGCTTTCCTTCCTCTATCATTTCTTCTATTTCCTTTTTTCCTATACTCGCTATAGCCTTCTCTATTTTTTCTATACTACAGCTGCAATGCCACTGAAGGGGGAGACGATCTGTTATACATAATCCCAGATCCCCAAGGAAAAGGGACAGCATCTGCTCTGGGCTTTTTCCCTCATCTAACAGTTCTGTTACAGAAGGAATCTTTGACAAACTGTCCTCTATTTTTTCAATGATTCTTTCTTCCGTAAAGGGCATTAACTGAATGAAAAATCCTCCTGCCTGCCTTACTGTATTGTTTTTCTCCATTAGCACACCAAGACCTACAGAGGAAGGGATCTGTTCTGAGGCAGCAAAATAATAGGTTAAGTCTTCGGCAATCTCTCCTGACACAAGTTCTGTCTGACCTACGTAAGGTTCTTTTAAGCCTAAGTCTTTTATAACTAAAAGTCTTCCCTTTCCTACTACCCTGGCCACGTCCAGCTTTCCCTTTTCATTTGCCGGCACAATAGCCTTTGGATGAAAAGCATATCCTTTCACATTTCCCTTGGAATCTCCTGTCACAATCATTCCTCCCATGGGACCAGAACTATTTATCCGTAAAGTCAATAACTCCTTTTCTCCTTTTAAAGAAGCGCTCATCATAGCCCCTGCCGTTAAAAGGCGGCCAAGGGCAGCTGTTACAACAGGGGAGGAATTGTGAGCCTTCCTTGCCTCCTCTACTGTCTCTCTCGTGGAGGCAGCCATAGCTAACACCTTACAATCTGCTGCTGACGCCCTAACAATATAATCACCCATTCTGCCTCCTTTCCTTTCCCTGCTCTCTCGCTATTATATACATTCTCTCACATGTGGCACAAGGCTCTTCTTTCGTCCCCTCCCCATAACAATGAAGAAACTTCATCCCTGCCTCTTCCAATAAGTGGACGATCTCTTGTATGGTATAAGCCCTCTGATAGTGGACTTCTTCCATTCTCTCATACAAGTCTCCTCCCTGAACTTTTTCGTAAATAGTCAGGTTATATTCGTTTATCCTATTCTCCTGATTATAGACATTTTCCCATAAAAAGCTGCTCTCCTCCCTGTTTTCCCCAATAAGACAATTTCCTAGCACTTTTTCATATTTATAAATGGTATTTAAGTCAAAAATAAAAAGTCCCCCTGGATCCAAATAATTGTTTACAAGGGAAAACACCTTTCTTAGGTCTTCTTCTTCCAATAAATAATTCATAGTGTCACAGACACTTACAACTGCCCTTACTGTTCCATAAAGATCCAGCTCTCTCATATCTTGGTGTAAATATAAAATGTCTGTTCCCTTTTCCATCTGCTTATCCATAGCTATCCCTAGCATTTCCTCAGAAAGATCCACTCCAATCATTTCGTACCCTGCCTCTGCCAAAAGAGTCGTAAAGCTTCCTGTTCCACATCCCAGCTCCAGAATAATTCCCTCTTCAATCCCATCTTCCTTTAAAAGTCCCATAAAATAATCCCTCCACTCCTCATAAGGGATGTTATCCATAAATTGATCATACACCCAGGCAAAACTTGTATATTCATTCATGAGCATCCTCCATCATCTTATGAATTGGGCAAGACAGTCTAGGAACCTTTCCATCTGCTCCTTCGTTCCAATTGTCATTCTTAAGTAATTGTCTACTCTTGGCTGTTGAAAGTGGCGGACATATATGTTCTTTTCCTTTAAATATACAAAAATATCCTCTGCCCTATATTTTTCATGGGAAGCAAAGACAAAATTACCCATAGAATCCGGAAAGGAAAAACCTAGCTTTCTCAGCTCCCTTTTCGTCCACTCCCTTGTATTTTTAATTTTCTCCGTTATTTCCAGAAAATATCCATTGTCCTCTATAGCCCTGGCCCCAGCTATGAGGGAAGGAAGACCTAAGGTATAAGAATTAAAAGAAAACTTTACGTCATTTAAATATTGGATAAGCTTTGTATCTCCCATAGCAAAACCAATACGTGCGCCTGCCATGGCCCTGGACTTAGAAAAAGTATGTACAACAAGGAGGTTATCATACCTTTCCAAAAGGGGCAGGGCTGTTTGACTGCCAAAGTCAATATAAGCCTCATCAACAATAACAATAACATCCCTATTTTTTTCAACTATTTCTTCTACCTCCTTTAAAGGCAGAAATAGTCCTGTTGGAGCGTTGGGGTTTGGAAAAATAATTCCTCCGTTTTCCCCTAAGTAATCCTTTGGACAAATTTGAAAATTCTCCCCCAAAGGCTTCTTTTCATATGGAATCCTATAAAGATTTGCCCATACTTCATAAAAAGAATAGGTGATGTCTGGGAAAAAAATAGGTTTTTCGCTTTGGAAAAAAGTTAGGAAACACATGGCTAAAACATCGTCGGAACCTACCCCTGGAAATATTTGCTCTTCCTTTAATCCATAATGTTTAGCAATCGCCTTGACAAGTAAACTAGCTTTTGGATCTGGATAAAGCCTTAGCTGTTCATCATTTATTCCTTCCATAGCCTTCTTCACAAATGGAGAAGGGGGATAAGGATTCTCGTTTGTATTTAACTTTACAATATTTTTGTTATCTGGCTGCTCCCCTGGCACATAAGGAGTCACTTTACGCACATACTTTTCCCACACAGTCATCCCTCTTTCTCTCACTGTTAAACTCTCTACTTGTACTCTTTTATCAGCTCTTCAAACTTAGGAAGTGCATTGATGATTGTTTCATAGGCAACACAATAGGCAATGCGCACATAACCAGGACAAGAAAAAGAAGAGCCAGGCACCATCAAAATATGATATTTTTTTGCCCTCTGACAGAAATTTTTCTCATCTGGATCTGGAGATTTTACAAATAAGTAAAAAGCTCCCTGAGGCTTTACACATGTAAGCCCCATCTTTGTTAACCCTTCATAAAGGACTTGTCTGTTTTTGTCATAATAAGAAATATCCGTCTTCTCATTCATACATTTTGCTACTACCTTTTGAAATAAAGAAGGGGCATTGACAAACCCTAAAATTCTCGTAGCTACATTGGCAGCATCGACTATTTCCTGAAAATCGTCTAACTCCTTTGGAAAGACAAGATATCCTATTCGTTCTCCTGGAATAGATAAAGCTTTGCTAAAAGAGTAAACAATGACTGTATTTCTATAATACTTGGTCAAATAGGGAGCTTCTATCCCGTCATATACAAGCTCTCGGTAGGGCTCGTCAGAAATAAGATAAATACTTGTCTTATACTCTTCTTCCTTTCTTTTCAAAATTTTCGCCAGTTGCTTTATCAATTCCTCACTGTACACTACTCCTGTAGGATTATTGGGAGAATTCATAATCACTGCCTTTGTCTTTTTATTTATTTTTTCTTCAAACTCTATGAGATTGGGACAAAAGGTTTCCATATCTGGAGAGACAATAGACAGAACACCGTCATAATTTTCCACATAGCTTTTATATTCTCCAAAAAAAGGGGCAAAGACAATGACTTCATCCTTTGGGTTTAGCAATGTCTTTAGGACAACATTCAAACCACCCGCCGCACCCACTGTCATTATAATGTTATCAGAAGAAAAAGCCGTTCCATGTTTTCTGTTCGTTGCCTCTCCTACTGCTTCTCTCACATCTAAAAAACCAGAGTTGTTCATATAGCCATGTATAAAAGACCCCTTTTCCTCTTTTAAAATCTCCATAACTGCATTTTCCACCCCTCTTGGAGGAGGCACATTGGGATTACCAAGGCTAAAATCATATACCTTGTCCTCTCCATAAAGGGAGGCCATTTTTCTCCCTTCTTCAAACATAGCTCGTATGGCAGAGCTGTTTTTTACATAATTCTTCATTTTTTCCGATATCATACGTTTCTCCCTTACCATAAATAAAAATTATATTGAATAGGCCAGCTCTTTCCTGTCAACGACCAGTTTGAAAAGTCTTTGGCGTCTCCTTCTATGACATATTCATATAAGTGCTTCTCTCTGCCTTCCACTACGCTTTGGAAATATTTGTATCTCTTTCTCTGTTCCCCTTCCTGTATATCAAAGACTGAAGTCCCAAACTGTTCGTAGCCTTCTACCCCCAGTTCCTTTAATATGGTTGCATGGAGATCCTCATCAGCTGTAGGTGCCTTGGAATAAACCAAAGGCTCCCTTGCGTCCTTCCCCTTTGGCTTTATAAACAAAATAGGGTTCACTGCCTCTTTTAGCTCAGAAGTTTCTGTAGACTTGCCATGATCCGCTGTAATAATAATAAGAGAATTTTCAAAAATGCCTAACTTTTTCATTTGCTCTATATAATCATATACAATTTTCAAAGAACCTTTTGCCGCCTCTGTCCTTTTTGTCCCGTCTACTACCTTTTGGGCCATACTATCAATCATATAAGGCTCGTGGGTTCCATTGAGATGATAAAACTTAAAGACGGAATTTTCATCCTGAAGGGTGAGTCCATCCCTCTGCCTTACATAAAAAAGGGCGTCATCTATCGTATAAGAAGGGCTGTTTTCCTCTCCCACTGCCATTGTGTTTAAATCTCCAGTGTACAACCAGAAAGTGGGCTTTGCTATATAAGGCATATTCCGGTAAAAAACCAAGTTGAGCATTCCTTTCATTACACCTATATAAGATACATCCATCTTGTTTTCTACATAATTATCTACCATATTTTTTCCATAAGCCCCTATACACCTTCTATCACTATAGATTTCAATATCAAATCCTCTAGCATCAAGGCTGGCCATCATGCCCCCATTCTCCCACGCTGTTTCAATATATTTGTTGGAAGGAATATCGCAAAAATACTTTTCCTTTGTGAGCATATAAGGAATGGAAGGATATGTCCTAAAATAAGCGCTCACATGATTGGTAAACTCTGTAAAACCTCCAAGGGGGGCTAAATAATCAGGACTCTCCTCTAATACCTCGTCCAAGTATGCCTTGTCAAACTCATCGAGTATAAATAAAATAACATTTTCTTTTGATGAAACTTGGAACATTTTTTCACTAGACAAATATCCCTCTTTCACACTCTCATCAAAATTTGTTGTCAACAGAAGAAATACTAGGGCTACCGCCTGCATAGCAATGAAAAGATAGGAACCAAACTTCAAAAAATTCTCCCAAATTTTCCTGCTAAAATAATAAGTCCAGTAAGGAAGGCTAAAGAGCACAAGCCACAAAAAACTATTTCCAAAAGCCTCTCTCTTATGATTGTGCCAGGCTATAGCCCCTCCATTTAAAATCGTTCTATCCTGATTAAAAAAATTTCCCTGCAAATATGCACATAAAACAAAGGCAAAAACAGCGCTTAGGAAATAATCTAATAGTTTTCCCCGAAGGCAGAGACACAGTGCTGTGGCAGCAAGGACATAACATATCCCTAAAAGGAGCATACATCCCCAAACATCTTGAAAAGTAAAGCTTAAAAAATCCATATTGGCAATGAAAAGTTCATAAGGTGCAAACACAAGAAGAGTATAGGCAAAAAACAAGTTTACAGGCAGAATGAGAAAAAGTCTTTGCTTTAAAGAGCGCCCATCTATCACTAACTCTTTGACCTTTCCACTCCACTCTGTTTCTAGTTTCTTTGTCTCCATCTCTCTTCTCCTTTCCCTTACTCCACTTTATGGATGCTCGGCCAGTAACAGAAAACTGCCTTTCCTAAAATCTTATCCTCATATACAAATGTATTTTTCCAAAATCTAGCATCTAAAGACCGATTTCTATTATCCCCCATGACAAAATACGACTGAGCTGGTATTTTTACTGGCCCAAAGTCTCCTTCTGGTTCCTCCTTGACATAAGGTTCCTCCAGAGGAATATCTTCTCCATTAATATAAACCTTCCCATCCTTTATGAATATTTCCTCTCCCGGAAGTCCAATTACCCTTTTAATAAACAATTTGCTCTCATCGTCAGGATAACGGAAAATGACAATATCTCCTCTTTCTGGCAAATGATTTTTATAGGCAAGGCGGTTACCTATAATTCTATTTCCTGTCATAATAGTATTTTCCATAGAAGCGCTGGGAATCTTTGCATTAACAATTAAAAAACTGGTAATGAACCATGCAGCTAAAATAGCCATAGCCATGGGAATAACCCACTCCAGTATTTCCTTTTTTATTTTATTTCTCTTCATCTGTTCGTCTTCCATGGAAAGATGTTCTCTCTTCTTTTTCTCTCTCATATCTCCTGATCCACTGTTAAAATTCATCATTAATATCATCTACGTCTACAGTTTCTCTTATATGGGTCTCTTTTGTTTTTCCCTTCATCTTTTTCTTAAACTTTGTCCAGTAAACCCCTGCTATAGCGCCGCATCCAATGACAGCCCCTGCAATAATCTGAACTAAATAGGTAAGAGCTGAAGGATCCACATATGCCTGTACATAGGTAGAAAATAAGCTCATACTCCATAGAAAAAAATAAGTAAAAGTAAGACCTTTTTTTACTATGCTTCTCATTATCTTCCTCACTTTCCCACTGCTTTTTTTCCTTTTTATCCCCAGTTCCTCCCAAAAAGCCTCTATAGCATCCCTGCATAAGCCTTTGGAAAACTTAGGAAGTATAGGTGGAAACTTCTTTGATTATATATAATAATGTACCTGATTTCAAGGTATTTCTTCCCCTTTTAGTCTTGCCATTCTTTCAAACCCAATATATAATAACGAAAGCAGCTAAAAAGACGAAATAGAAAGGGATGTTTGGTTTTGCATTTTCTTATTAATCTCATAGCTCTTCCCCTAGGGTACATTATGTGGTTTTGTTACCGTTTAACACAAGATTATGGATTAGCCATTATATTGTTTACATTGGCAACAAAAATCATTCTGCTCCCTCTTTCTTTAAAGGTTCAGAAAAATTCTATCCAAATGGTAAAGATCAACCCCCAGATCAATGAAATAAAAATGCGCTACCAAGGTGATAGAGACCGCATCAATGAAGAAACATTAAAAGTGTATGAGAAAGAAGGCTACAGCCCTCTCTTTGGCCTGATTCCTACTCTCATTCAGATTCCCATAATACTAGGTC